>NZ_JBICKL010000081.1:0-228865 GCF_043104195.1 Pseudomonas sp. xss_2 | reverse complement strand
TCGTGGGAGCGGGCTTGCCCCGCGATAGCATAAGCAGGAGCACCCTCGCTGTCTGCTGTGACGCTATCGCGGGGCAAGCCCGCTCCCACGCTACGCCCTAGTGGCTAGCAGCTGGCCTGCTTCAGCGGGTCGCCTGCAACCCCGCCAGCAACAACCGCTGGTACAGCTCCTCCTTCAGCCCCTGCGGCTGCTCCAGCCCCATCCGCGCCAGCTGCGTCGGATAAGCCTCAGGCGCCGGCGCATCCAGTGCCGCCTTGCCCAACTGCAACACTTCGCTCAGCTTGAACTTGCTCTTGAGCCAGTTCAGCGCCCGCAGCAAATCCCGCTCTTCGGCGGTGAAATCACTCCCCAGCGGATACTCCGGGAACAACCGCGGATGATGCTCACGCAGCGCCTCAAGCCGCTCAGGTGTGTTGTCCCTGAAGCGCTCGTCCAACTCGAAATCCTTGGCCAGCTTGCCCGCCGCCTTGGCCTGCTCCATCAATTCAGCCTGAAAGCGTGAATCGCTGATCGCCAGCAACCGCGCGATTACCTCGCTGTCTGTCTGCCCGCGCAGGTCAGCAATGCCGTACTCGGTCACCACGATGTCGCGCAGATGGCGGGGAATGGTGCAGTGGCCATAGGTCCAGAACAGGTTCGAGGTCACCTCGCCGCCCGCCTCGCGCCAGCTCCTGAGCAGCAGAATCGAACGCCCGCCTTCCAGCGCATGGCCCTGGGCAACGAAGTTGTACTGACCGCCGACGCCGCTGAGCACGCGACCATCTTCCAACTGATCGGCCACCCCGGCGCCTAGCAGGGTCATGCCGAACACCGTGTTGATGAAGCGTGCATCGCGGCGCTGACGGCGCTTGAGCTCTTCCTGGCCGTACAGTTCGTTGATAAAGCTGATGGCGGTCATCGCGTATTGCTTGCGCTGCTCCAGCGGCATCTCGCGCAGGCGCTGGTAGAACGCGCGCGGGCCGAGGAAAAATCCGCCATGCACCAGTACCCCGTGCTCATCGGCAGGCCTGCGCACCACCCCAGCTTCGGCCAGCGCCAAGAGGCCGTTGACGAACATTTCGCTGCAGCCATACAGGCCTTGGGCGAAGGCATCCAGGCCGCCTTCGCTGTCGATCAGTGGCTGCCAGGGGCCGACGTCCAGCTCGCTGAGCAAGGCGCGATAGCCCTGGTTGTCGCCCTGTCGCGCCAGCAAGGCTGCAGCCACGGCGTCGCCCATGGCGCCGATGCCGATCTGCAGGGTGCCGCCGTCGCGCACCAGGGTGCTGGCATGCAAGCCGATGCAATGGTCTTGGGTCGCGACCGGCATGTTCGGAGTGGAGAACAGCCGCCGCTGCTCCGGCTCGTCGATCAACAGGTCGAACGCCTCTCGCGCCAGCTGCGCAGCACCCGGCATGTAGGGCAACTCGCTGTGCACTTGGCCGAGGATCAGGATGGTTTCGCCGGCGGCACGTCGCTTGGCGATCATGGGTAGCAGGTCGAGGGTGATGTCCGGGTTGCAGGCCAGGCTCAGCTGATCAGGATACTCCGGCGTTGCGGCCACCAACTGCGCCACCAGGTTGAGGCCCTTGGCGTTGATGTCGCGGGCGGCATGGCTGTAGTTGCTGCTGACGTAGTCCTGCTGGGCCATGGCGCTGTGCAGCAGGCTGCCGGGCTGCATGAAGAACTGCTCGACGCGGATGTTCGCTGGCAGCTGGTCATTGCGCAGGTCGGCGAGGTAGTCGAGCTCTTGGTAGTCGGCGAACACCCGTTCGATGAAGGGTTCGAGGAAGCGCCGTTGCAGGCCGTCGCCCAGCGGTGGGCGGCCCAGGGTCAGCGCGGTGTAGATGGTCAGGCGCCGTTCAGGCAGCGCGCGGATTCTGGCGTAGAGCGCGTTGACGAAGGCATTGGGCTTACCCAGGCCCAGGGGCAGGCCCATGTGGATATGCGCCGGCAGGTGAGCGAGGACATGCTCGACCGCCTGGTCGATGGAACAGCTGTGGGCCATCTGTGCCTCCTGTGACATCCGTGCATTCAGGGGTTGGACCGTGGGCAGCCTGCAATTGCTGCATAGGCCTATTCGCGGGCAAGCCCGCTACCACAGGGTGAGCGATGATCCCTGTGGGAGCGGGCTTGCCCGCGAAAAGGACAGCACCAATTCAAGCCCGCAAACACAAAGCCCGCCAAACGGCGGGCTGTGCAAATTCAGTTAAGCCTCAAAGGCCAGACATCTTCTTGATCGCAGCCTTGAGCTCTTCATCCGAGCAATCGGCACAGGTGCCTTTCGGCGGCATGGCGTTGATGCCGGTGATCGCCTTGGCCAGGATGCCATCCAAGCCGCCCTGGTGATCCGCGCGCTCTTTCCACGCGGCGGTATCGCCAATCTTCGGCGCATTCAGCAGGCCGGTGCCATGGCAGGCGTTGCAGTGCTTGGCGATAACTTCATCGGGCGTCTTCGCCCCACCGCCGCTGGCAGCGGTCGCCACTTCCATGCCTTTGCACTCCTGGCCCTGGACACACACCTGGCCGACCGGCTCCAGGCGCTTGGCAAGTTCATCGTTGGTCGCTGCGTGTGCATTGAGTGCCCAGAGGGCGAAAACGGCTGCTGGTACGGCCAGCATCTTCTTGATTTGGTTCACGCGTACACCCTCATGGTGGCTAATCACGCCCGCAGCCACGAATTGCGGGCGTTGAAAAGTATAGCGGGATCCCAAGAGCCGTGAAACGACCACACACTGGAAAGGGGTATTGGCGAAGCAATACGCTGCGCTGGATCAAAAGTTCGACGGCGTGGCAGCGCTGATCAGCCGGGCAGGCTCGTTGAAGGGGTTGCGAAATCGATGCGGGCGGGTGCTTTCGAAGTAGTAGCTGTCGCCGGCTTCGAGCAGGAAGGTCTCGGTGCCGACCACCAGCTCCAGGCGGCCTTCGAGCAAAATGCCGGTCTCTTCGCCATCGTGGGTCAACATCTCTTCGCCGGTGTCGGCACCGGGTGGATAAACCTCGTTGAGGAAGGCAATCGCCCGATTGGGGTGCGACTTGCCGACCAGCTTCATGGTCACCGCACCGTCGGAGATATCGATCAGCTCGTGTGCTTTGTAGACGATCTGCGTGGGACTCTCCGACGCCAGTTCGACCGAAAAGAACTCGACCATGGACATGGGAATGCCGCTGAGCACCTTGCGCAGGGAGCTGATCGACGGGCTCACGCTGTTCTTCTCGATCATCGAGATGGTGCTGTTGGTTACCCCCGCGCGCTTGGCGAGTTCACGCTGGGACAGGCCCTTGAGCTTGCGGATGGCTTGCAGTCGTTCGCCGACGTCCAAAGCTGGAGCCTCCTGAAACGGTCGAGATGGGGTCGAATGTGAACGATATCATGGCAATGCCGTTCAGTATTTACAACACTCGAGGCCCCAGCCTGTCCGCTTCAGCGCCTTATTCGCCGATATAGTCCAGCGGCACGCGTTTGAGGTTGCAGAAGATCTGGTAGGGGATGGTGCCCGCAGCCATCGCCACATCGCTGGCCAGTACCTGCTTGCCCCACAGCTCGACCGGGCTGCCCAGGGTCGCTTCGGGGATGTCGGTGAGGTCGACGCAGAGCATGTCCATCGACACTCGGCCGATCAACTGGGTGCGCTTACCGGCGACCATCACCGGCGTACCGCTAGGCGCCAAACGCGGATAGCCATCGGCATACCCCATGGCTACCACACCGACGCGGGTCGGGCGCGGACTGACGAACTTGGCGCCGTAGCCCACCGGCTCGCCAGCCGGCAGCTCGCGCACGCTGATGATCCGCGATTGCAGGGTCATCACCGGTTGCAGGCGTGCGGCCTCAGCCTGGGCGACTTCGAACGGGGTAGCGCCGTACAGCATGATGCCGGGGCGCACCCAGTCGCTCGGCACGTGCGGCCAGCCCAGCACTGCCGGGGAGTTGCGCAGGCTGCACTCGGCGCTCAGGCCCTGGCGAGCAGCTTCGAATACCGCCACCTGTTGCGCAGTCGAGTCGACATCCAGTTCGTCGGCGCGGGCGAAGTGGCTCATCAGCACAATGCGCGCAACCTTGCCGCTGGCCAGTAGGCGCTGGTAAGCGTCGTGGTAATCCTTCGGATGAACGCCAACCCGGTGCATACCGGTATCGAGCTTGAGCCAGATCTTCAGCGGCTTGCTGACCGGGGTCTGCTCGATCGCTTCCAGCTGCCACAGCGAATGCACCACGCACCACAGGTCATGCTCGCTGATCAGGGCCAGTTCGCTGGCCTCGAAGAACCCTTCGAGCAATAGCACCGGGGCCTTGATGCCCGCCGCACGCAGCTCCAGGGCTTCCTCGATGCAGGCCACGGCAAAGCCATCAGCCTCGGCCTCAAGCGCCAGGGCACAACGTACCGCGCCATGACCATAGGCATCGGCCTTGATCACGGCAAGGGCCTTGGCGCCGGATAACTCACGGGCCAGACGGTAGTTGTGACGCAGGGCTTGAAGATCGATCAGGGCACGGGCGGGACGCATGGCGGCAGCCTTTTGGCAGTTCTGGTTTGAATAAATCCCCGGCACGGCAGACGGGGGTAGGTGCCACCGCGCCGGGGTGAGGGAACGGGTTACGGCAGTGCGGCGACTACCGACAGCTCAACGAGGATTTCCGGCTCGCACAGCTTGGCTTCAACCGTGGCACGGGCCGGGGCGACGCCTTCTGGCAGCCACTGGTCCCACACTGCGTTCATGCCGGCGAAGTGCGCATCGATGTCCTTCAGGTAGATGGTCACCGACAGCAGGCGAGTCTTGTCGGTGCCCGCCTGATCCAGCAGCTTCTCGATGCTGGCCAGGGTTTCGCGGGTCTGCTGTTCGATGCCGACGCTCATGTCGTCAGCCACTTGGCCCGCCAGGTAAACGGTGCCGTTGTGGGTGACGATCTGGCTCATGCGCTTATTGGTGAGCTGGCGCTGGATTGCCATGCTTGGCGATCTCCTTGTTGTTGCCGTAACGGGAAATATCGAGGCCTTCGGCACTGATTTGCGGCTTGCGCCGGGCAATCAGGTCGGCCAGCAAACGGCCGGAGCCGCAGGCCATGGTCCAGCCCAAGGTGCCGTGACCGGTGTTGAGGAACAGGTTACGGAACGGCGTGGCACCGACGATCGGCGTGCCGTCCGGAGTCGCCGGACGCAGGCCGGTCCAGAAGCTGGCCTGGCTCAGGTCGCCGCCGCGAGGATAAAGGTCGTTGACGATCATCTCCAGCGTTTCGCGTCGACGCGGGTTCAGCGACAGGTCAAAACCGGCGATTTCAGCCATGCCGCCGACGCGGATGCGGTTGTCGAAACGGGTGATGGCGACCTTGTAGGTTTCGTCGAGAATGGTCGAGGTCGGGGCCATCGCCGGGTCGGTGATCGGCACGGTCAGCGAGTAGCCTTTGAGCGGGTAGACCGGCGCCTTGATGCCCAGCGGCTTGAGCATCTGCGGCGAGTAGCTGCCCAGCGCCAGCACGTAGCGGTCGGCGGTTTCCAGCTTGCCGTCGATCCACACACCGTTGATCCGGTCGCCAGCGAAGTCCAGGCGCTGGATGTCCTGGCCGAAGCGGAATTCGACGCCCAGCTTGATCGCCATCTCAGCCAGCTTGGTGGTGAACAGCTGGCAGTCGCCGGTCTGGTCGTTGGGCAGGCGCAGGGCGCCAGCGAGGATATCCTTCACCCCGGCCAGGGCCGGTTCGACGCGGGCGATGCCGTCGCGGTCGAGCAGTTCGTAGGGCACGCCGGATTGTTCGAGCACGGCGATGTCTTTAGCGGCGGCGTCTACCTGGGCCTGGGTGCGGAACAGCTGGGTGGTGCCCAGCGCGCGGTTTTCATAGCTCAGGCCGGTTTCGGCGCGCAGCTCGTCGAGGCAGTCGCGGCTGTATTCGGACAGACGCACCATGCGCTCCTTGTTCACCGCATAACGGCTGGCGGTGCAGTTGCGCAGCATCTGCGCCATCCACAGGTACTGATCGACGTCGCCAGTCAGCTTGATGGCCAGCGGGGCGTGGCGTTCGAGCAGCCACTTGATGGCCTTGAGCGGCACGCCTGGTGCAGCCCAGGGCGAGGCATAGCCGGGCGAGATCTGGCCGGCGTTGGCAAAGCTGGTTTCCATGGCCACCGCTGGCTGGCGGTCGACCACCGTGACTTCGAAACCTTGCCGGGCCAGATAGTAGGCACTGGCGGTTCCGATTACACCGCTACCAAGTACCAGAACTCGCATCGTTTATCCCTCGCACGCGGCGCACCGCAGTCTTTTGTTGATATGGCATGGATGCGCGCAGTATAAGAAGGACAAGCCAGTGCATTTCACTATATAAAAGCCTATATTTGGCGACAATTCTTGGCAAAGTGGCCTTTTACGGAGGGGCATCCCCTATGAGAACCCAGCATCAGAGCAAGCGTGAACTGGACAAGATCGACCGCAACATCCTGCGGATCCTGCAGAATGACGGGCGTATTTCCTTCACCGAACTGGGCGAAAAAGTAGGGCTTTCCACGACCCCTTGCACAGAACGCGTGCGCCGTCTGGAGCGCGAGGGGATCATCATGGGCTACAACGCCCGGCTCAATCCGCAGCACCTTAAAGGCAGCCTGCTGGTGTTCGTCGAAATCAGCCTGGACTACAAGTCGGGCGACACCTTCGAGGAGTTCCGCCGCGCCGTGCTCAAGCTGCCGCATGTACTCGAATGCCACTTGGTTTCGGGCGACTTCGACTACCTGGTGAAGGCACGGATTTCCGAGATGGCCTCGTACCGCAAGCTGCTGGGCGACATCCTGCTCAAGCTGCCGCATGTGCGCGAGTCGAAGAGCTATATCGTCATGGAAGAAGTCAAAGAGAGCCTGTGCCTGCCGATTCCCGACTGAGGCTGCTCAGACCAGGACCTGGCGCGTACTGGCGATGAACTGGTGGACCAATTGCTCGGCCTGCGGGTCGATGGGCTGCTGCGGCCCACGCCCACGTGGGCAGGCCATGCGCGGGGTGGTGCCGAACAGGCGGCAGATCATTGGCCGATCTTCGTAGACCGTGCAGCCTTGCGGGCCTAGGTGCACGCAGTCCAGGCGCTCGAGAGCGGCGTCCTGCTCGGCCTGGGACTTGCGCGGTAGCTGGGCCATTTCTTCTGCTGAAGTGGTGACCGGACCGCAGCAGTCGTGGCAGCCGGGCTCGCATTCGAACGAAGGAATGAGCTCGCGCAGGAAGTGGATCTTGTGGCGATTGCAGGACATGGCGGCGCTAGAATCAAGAGGATGTGCTCAATTATAGGCCCATTCGCGGGGCAAGCCCGCACGTAGCGTATACCTTGGTAGCCTACACCTGTGGTCACGTAGGAGCGGGCTTGCCCCGCGATAGCGCCGGTTGCCGCACCACCCACCCCAGCTTATCCTCGCATCCCTCAACAAACACCCAGGGCCGAGCCAATGATCCACAGCGCGCAGCACGCCGCCTCCTATTACGCCGCCAGCAGCGCGCCACAGCCTGACTACCCGGCCTTGGAAGGCGACCACAGCGCAGACGTGTGCATCGTCGGCGGCGGCTACTCGGGCCTGAACACCGCCATCGAACTGGCCGAGCGCGGCCTCTCGGTGATCCTTCTCGAAGCGCACAAGATCGGCTGGGGCGCCAGCGGGCGCAATGGCGGGCAACTGATCCGCGGCGTTGGCCATGGCGTCGAGCAGTTCCTCCCGATCATCGGCGAGCAAGGCGTGCGCAGCCTGAAACTGATGGGCCTGGAAGCGGTGGACATCGTTCGCCAGCGGGTCGAACGCCACGCGATCGACTGCGACTTGACCTGGGGCTACTGCGATTTGGCCAACAAGCCGGGCGAGCTGCAAGGTTTCGCCGAAGACGCCGAAGAGCTGCGCAGCCTGGGCTATGCCCATGAGCTAAAACTGGTGTCGGCTGAACAGATCCATACCGTGGTGGGGTCCGAACGCTATGTCGGCGGCCTGATCGACATGGGCTCGGGCCATCTGCATCCGCTCAACCTGGCGTTGGGTGAGGCGGCCGTGGCCAGCCAATTGGGCGTGAAGCTGCATGAGCAGTCGGCGGTGACTCGCATCGACTACGGGCCGCAGGTGCAAGTGCACACTGCCGGCGGCCGGGTTCGGGCCAATACCCTGGTGCTGTGCTGCAACGCCTATCACAACGATCTGAACCGCGAGCTGGGCGGCAAAGTGTTGCCCGCTGGCAGCTACATCATCGCCACCGAGCCCCTGGGTGAGGAACGTGCGCGCTCGTTGCTGCCGCAGAACATGGCGGTGTGCGATCAGCGGGTGGCGCTGGACTACTATCGGCTTTCGGCCGACAAGCGCCTGTTGTTCGGCGGCGCCTGCCACTATTCCGGGCGTGACCCGAAAGACATCGCCGCCTATATGCGGCCAAAGATGCTCAAGGTGTTCCCGCAGCTGACGGATGTGCGAATCGACTTTCAGTGGGGCGGGATGATCGGCATCGGCGCCAACCGCCTGCCGCAGATCGGCCGCCTGGCCAGCCAGCCGAATGTCTATTACGCCCAGGCCTACTCCGGGCATGGGCTGAATGCCACGCACTTGGCTGGGCGCTTGCTGGGTGAGGCGATCAGTGGCCAGCAGAGCGGGCGCTTCGATCTGTTTGCGCAGGTGCCGCACGTGACCTTCCCGGGGGGTAGGCATCTGCGTTCGCCGTTGTTGGCGTTGGGGATGCTTTGGCATCGGTTGAAAGAGTTGGTTTGATCCTGGGGCTTTGTTGCCAGAGCTATTTTTGGGGCTGCTTTGCAGCCCATCGCAGGCAAGCCAGCTCCTACAGGGACCGCGCCAGCCTGTAGGAGCTGGCTTGCCTGCGATGGGCCGCAAAGCGGCCCCAAGAATCCCAACCGTCAATCAATCCTTCCAGAACGGCTTGCGCCCTTCAGTGCGCGCCTGCTCCCAGGTCAACCCAACATCGCGCAACTGCGACTGATCAAGCTGCAACAGCGCCTTGCGGGTATTCCAGCGATGCAGCATCAAGCCCAGTCGCCCAAGCCCAGCTGGGGCACTGTAGACCCGCTGCTGCTGCCCCTCTTCAAGCGCTTTGCCCAACAGTTGCAAGCGCACATCGCTCAAGCCACCCATCGCTGCTTCCTCCCGATCAGCTCATACCGTGCAGAAAGCATGCGCGTGCGCAAGCATGACAATACAGACCCAATACAGGCTTATTATTCCCATACAGAATTAGCTGAATAACCGCTGAATGCTGTATTTTTCAGCGATCTGTACTGGTCGTTCAGAACCCTGAGCGCAGGAGTATGCCGTGACCCTTTACCTGAACCTCGCCGAGCTACTCGGGGCCCGTATCGAACAGGGCCTGTACCGTCCTGGCCAACGCTTGCCATCGGTACGCTCGTTGAGCCTGGAACACGGCGTGAGCCTGAGCACCGTACAGCAGGCCTATCGCATGCTCGAAGACAACGGCCTGGTCGCGCCACGGCCCAAATCTGGCTATTTCGTCACTGACCACCGCAGCCTCCCTGCCCTGCCCGCCATCAGCCGGCCGGCGCAGCGGCCTGTGGATATCTCGCAGTGGGAACAGGTACTGGAGCTGGTACGCAGCACCCCGCAAGCAGACGTGATCCAGCTCGGCCGTGGCATGCCCGACGTCAACAGCCCGACCCTCAAGCCGCTGCTGCGCAGCCTTGCGCAGATCAGCCGGCGGCAGGACATGCCCGGCCTGTATTACGACAACATCCACGGCAATCTCGCCCTGCGCGAGCAGATCGCCCGGCTGATGCTCGATTCCGGCTGCCGGGTGAGCCCTGCCGATCTGGTGGTGACCACCGGTTGCCACGAGGCGTTGTCGACCAGCATCCGCGCGGTCTGCGAGACCGGCGATATCGTCGCGGTGGACTCACCCAGCTTTCACGGCGCCATGCAGACGCTCAAGGGCCTGGGCATGAAGGCGTTGGAGATCCCCACCGACCCGATCACCGGGATCAGCCTGGAGGCGCTGGAACTGGCCCTGGAACAGTGGCCGATCAAGCTCATCCAGATCACGCCCAGCTGTAACAACCCAATGGGCTACATCATGCCCGAAGCGCGCAAGAAGGCCTTGCTGACCCTGGCCCAGCGCTATGATGTGGCAATCCTCGAAGACGATGTGTATGGCGACCTGGCCTACACCTACCCGCGCCCACGCACGGTCAAGTCGTTCGATGAAGATGGCCGGGTGCTGCTGTGCAGCTCCTTCTCCAAGACCTTGGCGCCAGGCCTGCGCATCGGCTGGGTCGCGCCCGGGCGCTACCTGGAGCGGGTGCTGCACATGAAGTACATCAGCACCGGCAGCACCTCAGCCCAGCCACAGCTGGCCATCGCCGACTTCATCGAGGCGGGCCACTATCACCCGCATGTGCGGCGCATGCGCAGCCAGTACCAGCGCGGCCGCGAGCAGATGATCGATTGGGTTACCCGCTACTTCCCGCCTGGCACCCGCGCCAGCCGGCCGCAGGGCGGCTTCATGCTGTGGGTCGAATTGCCGGAAAGTTTCGATACGCTGCGGCTGAACCGCGCTTTACTGGAGCAAGGGGTGCAGATTGCAGTGGGCAGTATCTTCTCGGCCTCAGGCAAGTACCGGCACTGCCTGCGGATGAATTACGCCGCGCGGCCCACCCCGCAAATCGAGGCAGCGGTGCGCAAGGTGGGTGAAACCGCCCTTCGTCTACTGGTCGAAGAACACAGCCCAGCGTAACTTTGCGCCGCCCTCCATGGTCCATAGCTCATAGGCCTTTGCTGTACAGGACGACCCTTACTTGAGACTCCAGCGAGCTCTGCCTCTCTTGCTGGCGCTAACGCTCGGCCTTGCCGGGTGCGCCAGCGTCGGAACCCCGCGTGAAGTCAGCCAGGCGCTGCCGGCCAACGACTCGGCCTTCGGCCGCTCGGTGCTGCGCCAGGCGGCGCCTTATGAAGGCCGCTCGGGTTTTCGCCTGCTGCCCAACAGCAACGAGGCCTTCCGCGCCCGGGCCGAGCTGATTCGCAACGCCCAGGCCAGCATCGACCTGCAGTACTACATCGTCCATGACGGCCTGAGCACGCGGGCGCTGGTCCACGAACTGCTGCGTGCCGCCGACCGCGGCGTGCGCGTGCGCATCCTGCTCGACGACACCACCAGCGACGGCCTCGATACCCTGATGGGCACCCTCGCCGCCCACCCGAACATCCATATCCGCGTATTCAACCCACTGCACCTGGGGCGCAGTACCGGCGTCACCCGCGCCATGGGCCGGCTGTTCAACCTGTCGCGCCAGCACCGACGCATGCACAACAAGCTATTCCTGGTCGACAACAGCATGGCCATCGTCGGCGGGCGCAACCTGGGCGATGAGTATTTCGACGCCGAGCCCAATCTCAATTTCACCGACATCGACCTGCTCGGCGTCGGCCCGGTGGCCGAGCAGCTTGGGCACGGTTTCGACCAATACTGGAACAGCGCCCTGAGCCGGCCTATCGGCGATTTTCTCTGGCGCGAGCCGGATGCCGACGACCTGCGCGCCAGCCGCCATCGCCTGGAAGTGTCCCTGGCCGAAGCGCGGATCAAGCGCAAGGCGCTGTATGACCGGCTGATGGCTTACCAGTCCCAGCCGCGCCTGGATGTCTGGCGCAATGAGCTGATCTGGGCGCACAGCCAGGCCCTGTGGGATGCGCCAAGCAAGGTCCTGGCTCAGGACGAGCCAGATCCGCAGCTGCTGATGAGCCAGCAACTGGCGCCGGACCTGAACAATGTCGATCACGAGCTGATTCTGGTGTCGGCCTATTTCGTCCCCGGTGAGGACGGATTGCTGTACCTGACCAGCCATGCCGACGCGGGCATTTCAGTCAAATTGCTGACCAACTCGCTGGAAGCCACTGACGTACCGGCCGTGCATGGCGGCTATGCGCCCTACCGCCGCGCCCTGCTGGAGCATGGCGTGCAGCTGTATGAGCTGCGCCGCCAGCCGGGCGACCCGAGTGCCAGTCGTGGCATCAACTTCCATGGCAGTTCGGATTCCAGCCTGCACAGCAAGGCGATCGTGTTCGATCGGCGCAAGACCTTTATCGGCTCGTTCAACTTCGACCCGCGGTCAGTGCTGTGGAATACCGAGGTCGGGGTGTTGGTCGACAGCCCGGAGCTGGCCGAGTACACCCGCGACCTGGCGGTGCAGGGCATGGCACCAGCGCTCAGTTACCAGCCGACGCTGGTGGCTGGCAAGTTGGTGTGGGTAACCGAGGACAATGGCAAACGGCACATGCTCACCACTGAGCCAGGCGGCATGTGGCGCAGGTTCAATGCCTGGATCAGCAAAGCCGTGGGGCTGGAGAAAATGCTCTAGGGCCAATCGCGGGGCAAGCCCGCTGCCACGCTTGCCAGTACCTAAACATTCGGCGTGGGAGCGGGCTTGCCCCGCGATAGCATCGGCTCAGACCGACGCCGGCTCAAAGGCGCCCCGCCGCCGCGTCAATAGCACCAACCCAGCAGCCCCCACGGCCATCAACAGCGGCAACGCATGGCCACTGATCCACTGGCTCCCCGCCCCCGCCAACAGCGGCCCGAGCAGGCAACCGATGCCCCATAGCTGCGCCACGTGCGCATTGGCCCGCACCAGCGCATCATCTCGATAACGCTCGCCGATCAAAATCAGCGATAGCGTGAACAAGCCCCCGGCACTGGCGCCAAACAGCACCCACACCGGCCAGATCAGCGCAGTATCCAGCAGCAGCGGAATCGCCAGGCTGGAGACCAGCAAGGTCAGCGCACAACCACTGAACAGCGTCTGTCGCGACATCTTGTCGGCCAAGGCGCCAATCGGCAGCTGCAACACCGCATCCCCCACCACCACGGTGCTGACCATGAACAGCGCCACTTCCGCTGTGAACCCCTGTTGCAAGCAGTACACCGGCAGCAAGGTCAGGATCATCGCCTCGAAGGCAGCGAACAGAGCAATGGCCCAGGCAATTACCGGCAGGCGTCGGCAGAAGGCGAACAGGTCCCTGAAGGTGACGCTGTAGGCTTCGGTGGTCGGCGCGCCGCCACGCCCCAATAGCACCAGCGGCGCCACGATCAACAGGGCGGTCGCCGCCCAGAAACCGAAATCGTCATCCGAACCCAGAAAGCCCAGTACCAGCGGCCCGGCCAGCTGGCTCAAGGCGTAGCTGCTGCCATACAGCGCTACCAGCCGGCCACGCCACTGCTCGACGACCAACTGATTGATCCAGCTTTCACCGAGGATGAACACCACGGTCAGCGACATGCCGATCAGCAAGCGCAGGGCCAGCCACAGTGGATAGCTTGGCAACAGCGCTAGCAGCCCGATCGACAGCGCCCCGCCCCACAGGCACAGGCGCATGGCCGCAGGCACCCCGACCCAACCGGCCAGGCGGCTGGCCAGGCTGGCACCGAGCAGCACGCCAATAGCGGGCATCGCCGCCATCACGCCGATGGCAAACCCGCCGTAGCCCCAGCCTTCCAGGCGCAGGGACACCAGCGGCATGCTCACGCCGAGCGCAAGCCCGACGCTGAGCACCGACGCCAGTACGGCAAAGTAGGTTCCCCAACGCATGACAGCCTCCTAGGCAAAATTTGTGAATCGCAGAGACGACACAGCCGGGACGGCATAGCGCCGGCCCGGCTGGTTCAGGATCGATCGCGGGGCAAGCCCGCTACCACGTCAACCCGGGCATTACGCTGGCTGCGTGGGAGCGGGCTGGCCCCGCGATGTCTACCTGGGATTACAGCTTGATCCAGGTCGCCTTCAGCTCGGTGTACTTCTCCAGCGCATGCAGCGACTTGTCACGGCCGTTGCCCGACTGCTTGAAGCCGCCGAACGGTGCGGTCATGTCGCCGCCGTCGTACTGGTTGACCCAGACGCTACCGGCGCGCACGGCACGGGCAGTTTTGTGCGCCTTGGAGATGTCGGCAGTCCAGATACCTGCGGCCAGGCCGTACGGCGTGTCGTTGGCGATGGCCACGGCTTCTTCGGCGGTGTCGAAGGTAATCACCGACAGCACTGGGCCAAAGATCTCTTCCTGGGCGATCTTCATGGCATTGGTCACGCCGTCGAAGATGGTCGGCTCGACGTAGGTGCCGCCAGTCTCTTCGAGGATGCGCTTGCCACCGGCCAGCAGCTTGGCGCCGTCCTGATGACCTGCGTCGATGTACGACAGCACGGTGTTCATCTGCTGGGTATCGACCAGCGCACCCACGGTGGTCGCCGGATCCAGTGGGTTGCCTGGCTTCCAGGCTTTCAGCGCCTCGACTACCAGCGGCAGGAACTTGTCTTTGATCGAGCGCTCGACCAGCAGGCGCGAACCTGCGGTGCAGACTTCGCCCTGGTTGAAGGCGATGGCGCTGGCAGCGGCTTCGGCAGCGGCCTGCAGGTCAGGCGCGTCGGCGAAGACGATGTTCGGGCTCTTGCCGCCAGCTTCCAGCCAGATGCGCTTCATGTTCGATTCGCCAGCGTAGATCATCAGTTGCTTGGCGATCTTGGTCGAACCGGTGAACACCAGGGTGTCGACGTCCATATGCAGGGCCAGGGCCTTGCCGACGGTGTGGCCGTAGCCTGGCAGCACGTTGAGCACGCCAGCCGGGATGCCGGCTTCGATCGCCAGTTGGGCGATACGGATGGCGGTCAGTGGCGATTTTTCGGACGGCTTGAGCACCACCGAGTTACCGGTGGCCAGGGCCGGGCCGAGTTTCCAGCAGGCCATCAGCAGCGGGAAGTTCCACGGCACGATGGCGCCAACCACACCCACTGGCTCGCGGGTCACCAGGCCGAGCTGGTCGTGCGGAGTCGGCGCGACCTCGTCGTAGACCTTGTCGATGGCTTCGGCATTCCAGTGCAGGGCTTGCGCCGCGCCTGGTACGTCGATGCTCGAGGAGTCGCCAATCGGCTTGCCCATGTCCAGGGTTTCCAGCAGCGCCAGCTCTTCTACGTTCTTACGCAGCAGCTCGGCGAAGCGGATCAGTTTGGCTTTACGCTTGGCCGGAGCCAGGCGCGACCAAACGCCGGAGTCAAAGGTGGCGCGGGCGTTTTCCACAGCGCGGTTGGCGTCGGCCAGGTCGCAGCTGGCGACCTTGGCCAGGAAGCGTCCGTCCACCGGGCTCAGGCAGTCGAAGGTTTCAGCGGATGCGGCGTCGGTGTACTCACCGTTGATGAAGGCGCGGCCTTCGATCTTCAATTGCTGGGCACGCTGTTCCCAGTCCGCACGAGTCAGGGTGGTCATACGAAACTCCTCCTCTTGTTAAGGTGCAACGCCGCACTGGAGACTCACGGGCGCTGTCAGAAATTCTGGCCGGGCGACAAGCGCACACTGGCACCCGTCACCCTAAACCAGCCAGTGTAAACTATCAATATATTTGACACGGAAGGCTCAAAAGCCTACTGATGTGCATTTTATTAAACAACAAGAGGGGAGAACCATGACTATCACCGGCATTATCGACTTCGCCCAAGTGCTGACCGAGGCTGAACGCTATCGCCCGGCGGCGGAGAAAATCCTCAAGGGTGAGCCGGACCAGGCTGTCTACAACCACTACTCCAGCCCCTGCGGCCAGTTCGCCGCGGGCGTGTGGGAAGGCGAGGTCGGGCAGTGGACCGTCAACTACACCGAACATGAGTACTGCGAGATCGTGCAGGGTGTCTCGGTGCTGCGTGATGAGGCCGGGGGCGCCAAGACCCTGCGTGCCGGTGATCGGTTCGTTATCCCGGCTGGCTTCAAAGGCACCTGGGAAGTGCTGGAGCCGTGCCGCAAGATCTACGTGATGTTCGAGCAGAAATAACAGCCGAGCTCGCTATCACGATCGGCGTGGGAGCGGGCTTGCCCCGCGATGAATTTCCCAGGCATAAAAAAACCCGCTTCCGTGAGGAGGCGGGTTTTTTCAGGTTGCCGATCAATTACTTGATCTTGGCTTCCTTGTAGGTCACGTGCTTACGGACGACCGGATCGTATTTCTTGATCTCGATCTTGTCCGGGGTGGTGCGCTTGTTCTTGTCGGTGGTGTAGAAGTGGCCAGTGCCAGCACTCGATACCAGACGGATCAATTCACGCATGATGCTCTCCCTTAAACCTTGGCGCCGGCACGGCGGATGTCAACCAGAACGGCATCGATGCCGCGCTTGTCGATGATACGCATGCCCTTGGCGGAAACGCGCAGACGCACGAAACGCTTCTCGGATTCAACCCAGAAACGGTGGTGCTGCAGGTTTGGCAGGAAACGACGACGGGTTTTGTTGTTTGCGTGGGAAATGTTATTCCCAGTTACCGGACCCTTACCGGTAACTTGACAGACTCTCGACATGCCTCAGCCCTCTAAAACCACATGCCCAACCCGGCATGGGTTGGCCGCTTAATCTCTCAGTCTATGGCGCCAGGCGCCGTGTTTCCGGGGGTCTTATCGACCGTATCCGCTTTCGCGACAGAGCGAGCCCCTAGAAAAGAGCGCTGCTTTATACCAGAAAGACTCGGCTGCAACAACAGAAGATGCGTTTCTGCAGTCGGCCAAGTGAGTGCGGCCAGCATAGCGACAAGGCCGGCGGGCTGTCGACCGCTCGTCGCAGGGTTTGTAAAAAAGGGTGTGGTCATTTATCAACGCTCGCACTAGGGTAGAACGTTTCCAGACTGCACTGGCAGATGGGCCACTGATCTCGCCAAGGAGCTTCGATGCGTGCCGCCGCGCTTTACCTGCTGTTCTCTTCCAGCCTTTTGTTCGCCGGCCTCGCCCAGGCGGCGCCACTCGCTATCTGCACCGAGGCCAGCCCCGAAGGCTTCGACGTGGTGCAGTACAACTCGCTGACCACCACCAACGCCTCGGCCGATGTGCTGATGAACCGCCTGGTGGAGTTCGACTCAGGCCAGGGCAAGGTCGTGCCTAGCCTGGCCGAAAGCTGGACGGTCTCGGCCGACGGCCTGATCTACGACTTCAAGCTGCGTAGCGCGGTGAAGTTCCACACCACGCCCTACTTCAAGCCCACCCGCGAGCTGGATGCCGACGACGTGCTGTTCAGCTTCCAGCGCATGCTCTACCCGGCCCATGCCTGGCACAAGACTGCGTCCGGCGGCTATCCGCACGCCCAGTCGCTGCAGCTGGGCAGCCTGATCAAGTCGATCGATGCCCCAGAGCCGCACACCGTGCGCTTCACCCTGACCCACGCCGACGCCACCTTCCTGGCCACCCTGAGCATGGGCTTCGCCTCGATCTATTCTGCCGAATACGCCGACAAGCTGCTCAAGGCCGGCACCCCGGAGAAGCTCAACAGCCAGCCGATCGGCACCGGTCCGTTCGTGTTCCAGCGCTTCCAGAAGGACGCCGTGGTGCGCTATCGCGCCAATGCCGACTACTTTGCCGGCAAGCCTGCGGTCGATCCGCTGATCTATGCGATCACCCCGGACGCCAACGTGCGCCTGCAAAAGCTCAAGCGGGGCGAGTGCCAGATGGCCCTGTCGCCCAAGCCACTGGACATTGCCGAGGCCGGCAAGGATGGCAACCTCGAGGTCGCCACCACGCCTGCCTTCATGACGGCTTTCGTCGCCATCAACAGCCAGCACCCACCGCTGGACAAGCCTGAAGTGCGCCAGGCGATCAACCTCGCCTTCGACAAAACCAGCTACCTCAAGGCCGTGTTCGAAGACACCGCTATTGCGGCCAACGGCCCCTACCCGCCCAATACCTGGAGCTACGCCAAGGACCTGCCGGGTTATCCGACAGACCTGAAAAAAGCCAAGGCCCTGCTGACCAAGGCTGGCCTTGCAGATGGCTTCAGCACCACGATCTGGACCCGCCCTTCCGGCAGCCTGCTCAACCCCAACCCAAGCCTAGGCGCGCAGATGCTACAGGCCGACCTGGCCAAGGTGGGCATCAAGGCCGAGATCAAGGTGATCGAATGGGGTGAACTGATCCGCCGTGCCAAGGCCGGCGAGCATGACCTGCTGTTCATGGGCTGGGCCGGTGACAACGGTGACCCGGACAACTTCCTCAGCCCGCAGTTTTCCTGCGCGGCGGTCAAGTCCGGGACCAATTTTGCGCGGTTCTGCGACAGCCGCCTGGATCAGCTGATCAGTGCCGGCCGCACCACCAATGACCAAAGCGTGCGCAGCCGGCTGTACCAGCAGGCACAGGCGCTGATCCAGCAGCAGGCGCTGTGGTTGCCACTGGCGCACCCCACTGCCGCCACATTGCTGCGCCAGGGGGTCGAGGGGTATCAGGTGAACCCGTTTGGTCGGTTGGATTTCAGCAAGGTTTCGGTGACTCGCTGAGGCTCGGGGTCATAGCCATATCGACCAGCGTGGGAGCGGGCTTGCCCCGCGATAGCGTCTCAAGCTCTGACGCTATCGCGGGGCAAGCCCGCTCCTACGAGAGCTGAATCAGCCCGCTATCCACCCTTGCTCGACCATCGACAACGGCTCGCCATCGCCGACGATGACATGATCGAGCACCCGCACATCGATCATCGCCAACCCGCGCTTGAGCGACAGGGTCATGTGCACGTCATCCTGGCTCGGCTCGCAGTTGCCCGAAGGGTGGTTGTGACACAGGATCAACGCCGCTGCGTTGTGCAGCAGCGAGCGCCGCACCACCTCGCGGGGATAGATGCTGGCGCGGTCGATGGTGCCGCGAAACAGGATCTCGAAGGCCAATGGCCGGTGTTTGGAGTCGAGAAACAGGCAGCCAAACACCTCGCTGGGCTCATGGCGCAACATCGATTTCAGATACCGGCGAACTGCCTGCGGACTTTCCACGGCGGACTCACGCTCAATCGACATCTCCAGGTTCCTACGACCGATCTCCAGTAACGCCTGCAATTGGCTGTATTTGACCGGCCCAAGCCCTAGTTCAGCCAGAAAATCAGCCCTGTCGGCTTCCAATAACTGTCGCAAACTGCCGTACTTCGCCAATAGCCCGCGCGCCAGCTCCACGACATTGCAACCTCGCACGCCAGAGCCGAGGAACACGGCCAGCAACTCGGCATCCGACAGGCTAGCGGCGCCCTTGTGTAGCAGCTTCTCTCTTGGCCGTTCGTTTATCGGCCACTCCCTGATGTTCATCCCTGCTCCTTGCCTCATACTGCGGCGCGTTTAAGCCCTGTGTTAATCTATTTCGCCTCGTTTAATGCGACGTTCTGCCGCAGGCAGTTTTCATGCGTCGCCGCCCGCTCTCACTGGAAAAAGGCAAGCCTATGCAGCGGCTGTATCGCAAGCGCATCGTTCTCGGCGTGGGTGGCGGCATCGCCGCCTACAAGAGCGCCGAGCTGATTCGCCGACTCCTGGAACACGGCGCGCAGGTGCGCGTCGTCATGACCCGCGGCGGTGCCGAGTTCATCACTCCACTGACCTTGCAGGCCCTGTCCGGCCATCCGGTGCACATGGACTTGCTCGACCCCGCCGCCGAAGCGGCGATGGGGCATATCGAACTGGCCAAATGGGCCGACCTGGTGCTGATCGCCCCAGCCACCGCCGACCTGATGGCGCGCATGGCCCAAGGCATGGCCGATGACCTGCTGACCACCCTGGTGCTGGCCACCGACGCGACCGTGGCCGTAGCCCCGGCGATGAACCAGGCAATGTGGCGCGACCCAGCTACCCAGGCCAACCTTGAGCTGCTGCAAAGCCGCGGCATCCAGGTGTTCGGCCCAGCCTCCGGCAGCCAGGCCTGTGGCGACGTGGGCCTGGGGCGCATGCTCGAAGCCAGCGACCTGGCCTGGTGCGCGGCAGAAAGCTTCAAGCGCCAGGCGCTGACCGGAAAACACGTGCTGATCACAGCCGGCCCGACCCAGGAAAACATCGACCCGGTGCGTTACATCACCAATCATAGCTCCGGCAAGATGGGCTTTGCCCTGGCCGAAGCGGCCGCAGAAGCGGGGGCTAGGGTGACCCTCGTCACGGGGCCTGTGCACCTGCAGACCCCGGATCGGGTCAACCGGATCGACGTGGTCAGCGCACGGGACATGCTCGCGGCCTGCGAAGCGGCGATGCCATGCGACCTGTTCATCGCCTCGGCGGCGGTCGCGGACTACCGTCCGGAAGTGGTCGCCGCGCAAAAACTCAAGAAGGATCCTACGACCGGCGACGGCATGCTGCTGCAGATGGTGCGTAATCCGGATATCCTTGCGACCATTGCTGGCCGGGCCGACCGTCCGTTCAGCGTCGGCTTTGCCGCCGAGACCGAACACTTGCTCGATTACGCCACGCGCAAGCTCAAGGACAAGAACCTCGACCTGATCGTCGCCAATGATGTGGCCAACCCCAGCATCGGCTTCAACAGCGAGGAGAACGCCTTGACCGTGATCGATCGCCAGCAGCACCAGACCCTCTTCGCGCAGACCAGCAAGGGCAAGATCGCCCGTCAGCTGGTTGCCTTCATCGCCGAACGACTCAATCAGGTTCAATAAGTTACATGCACGCTCTTCAAGCCAAGATCCTCGACCCGCGCATTGGCGCCGAATTCCCCCTGCCGCAGTACGCCACCCCTGGCTCTGCTGGCCTGGACCTGCGCGCCATGCTCCAGCAAGACACCGTGCTTGAGCCCGGCCAGACCCTGCTGATCCCAACCGGCCTGTCGATCTACATCGGCGACCCGGGCCTGGCGGCGATGATCCTGCCGCGCTCGGGCCTGGGCCATAAGCACGGCATCGTGCTGGGCAATCTGGTCGGCTTGATCGACTCGGATTACCAGGGCGAGCTGATGGTGTCGTGCTGGAACCGCGGCAACACGCCGTTCACCATCGCCATTGGCGAGCGCATCGCGCAGCTGGTGCTGGTGCCTGTGGTGCAAGCGCATTTCGACATCGTCGAGGCCTTCGACGAGAGCCAGCGCGGCGCCGGTGGCTTTGGCCACTCCGGCAGCCACTGAGCCGATAGCACCGCGTTGACGCCAAGGATGGCGAACTCTCTGGCGAAAGAGCCGTCCAAGCGTTCAGTTTGCGTCTACCCACAAGCCTTTGAAGATTGGAGCTCCCAGAGATGAATGACATGGCCCAGCGGGTACCCGCACTGCCCGAAAGCATCTTCCGCGCCTACGACATTCGTGGCGTGGTCGGCAAAACCCTGCATGCCGAAACCGCCTACTGGATCGGCCGCGCCATCGGTGCGCAGACCCTGGCCCAGGGCGAACCGAACATCTCGGTTGGCCGCGACGGTCGACTGTCCGGGCCGATGCTGGTCGAGCAACTGATCCAGGGCCTGGTCGACGCCGGTTGCCAGGTCAGCGACGTCGGCCTGGTGCCGACTCCGGCGCTGTACTACGCCGCCAACGTGCTGGCGGGCAAGTCCGGTGTCATGCTCACCGGCAGCCACAACCCCTCCGACTACAACGGCTTCAAGATCGTCATTGCCGGCGACACCTTGGCCAATGAGCAGATCCAGGCCCTGCTGACTCGTCTGAAGACCAACGACTTGAGCCGCGGCGAAGGCCGTGTGGAAAAGGTCGAGATCCTCGGCCGCTACTTCGACCAGGTCACCGCCGACATCCAGCTTAAGAAAAAGCTCAAGGTGGTGGTCGACTGCGGTAATGGCGCAGCTGGGGTGATCGCCCCGCAGCTGATCGAAGCCCTGGGCTGCGAAGTGATCCCGCTGTTCTGCGAGGTCGACGGCAACTTCCCTAACCATCATCCAGATCCGGGCAAGCCTGAGAACCTGGAAGACCTGATCGCCAAGGTCAAGGAAGTCAGCGCCGATATCGGCCTGGCCTTCGACGGTGACGGCGACCGCGTAGGCGTGGTGACCAACACGGGCAACATCGTCTACCCCGACCGCCTGCTGATGCTATTCGCCCTGGATGTCCTGGAACGCAACCCAGGCGCCGAGATCATCTTCGACGTCAAATGCACCCGCCGCCTGACCCCGCTGATCGAACAGCACGGCGGTCGCGCGCTAATGTGGAAGACCGGTCACTCGTTGATCAAGAAGAAGATGAAACTGACCGGCTCCTTGCTCGCAGGCGAGATGAGCGGGCACATCTTCATCAAGGAGCGCTGGTACGGGTTTGACGATGGTATCTACAGTGCCGCGCGCCTGCTGGAGATCCTCAGCAAGGCCGGGCAAGACGCCGAAAGCCTGTTCGCTGCGTTCCCGAACGACATTTCCACGCCGGAAATCAATATTGATGTGACCGACGAGGGTAAATTCAGCATCATTGATGCACTGCAACGCGACGCTGACTGGGGCGACGCCAACCTGACCACCATCGATGGTGTGCGGGTCGACTACGCCCACGGCTGGGGCCTGGTACGCGCTTCCAACACAACGCCTGTGCTGGTGCTGCGCTTCGAAGCCGACAGCGACGCCGAATTGCAACGTATCAAAGATGTTTTCCGCGCCCAGTTGCTGCGGGTTGCCCCTGAGCTGCAACTGCCGTTCTGACCGACTATCTGTTCCTTACAGGAGCCCTGCATGACCCTCGATCGCGATGCCGCTTCCCATGTAGCCGAGGTTTTGTCCGAAGCGCTGCCCTACATTCGCCGCTTTGTCGGCAAGACCTTGGTGATCAAGTACGGCGGCAACGCGATGGAGAGCGAAGAGCTCAAAACCGGTTTTGCCCGCGACATCGTGTTGATGAAAGCAGTTGGCATCAACCCGGTGGTGGTGCACGGCGGCGGCCCGCAGATCGGTGATCTGCTCAAGCGCCTGTCGATCGAGAGCCACTTCATCGACGGCATGCGCGTCACCGACTCGGCGACCATGGACGTGGTCGAGATGGTCCTCGGTGGCCAGGTCAACAAGGACATCGTCAACCTGATCAACCGCCACGGCGGCAGCGCCATCGGCCTGACCGGCAAGGACGCGGAGCTGATCCGCGCCAAGAAGCTCACCGTGTCGCGCCAGACGCCCGAGATGACCACTCCGGAAATCATCGACATCGGCCACGTCGGCGAAGTCGTTGGGGTCAACACCGATCTGTTGAACATGCTGGTCAAGGGCGATTTCATTCCGGTGATTGCGCCAATCGGCGTGGGTGCCAACGGTGAGTCGTACAACATCAACGCCGACCTGGTGGCCGGTAAGGTGGCGGAGGCGCTGAAGGCTGAGAAGCTGATGCTGCTGACCAACATCGCAGGCCTGATGGACAAGAAAGGCGAGGTACTGACCGGCCTGAATACCGAGCAGGTCAACGAGCTGATCGCCGACGGCACCATCTACGGCGGCATGCTGCCGAAGATCAAATGCGCCCTGGATGCGGTGCAAGGTGGCGTACAGAGCTCGCACATCATCGACGGTCGCGTGCCGAACGCGGTGCTGCTGGAGATCTTCACCGACAGCGGCGTGGGCACCCTGATCACCAACCGCAAGCGTCATTACTGATAGCCCGGGGCCGCTTTGCGGCCCATCGCGGGGCAAGCCCGCTCCCACGCCAACGCCTGCGTTACTGCGCCTGCGTGGGAGCGGGCTTGCCCCGCGATGAGGCCGGTACAGGCAAAAAAAGGCGACCTGCAAAGGTCGCCTTTTTCATTTCAGGACGGTCAGATCCCGTATTGCGCCCGATACGCCTCGACAGCCGGCAGATGCTGCTTGAGCTGCGGGTCATCGGCGAGGAATTCCAGCACCTGGGTCAGCGAAACGATGCTGACCACCGGAATACCGAAGTCGCGCTCCACTTCCTGGATCGCCGACAGCTCGCCATTACCGCGCTCTTCGCGGTTCAGGGCAATCAGCACACCGGCGGCAGTGGCCTGCTGGGCGCTGATGATCTGCATGACTTCACGAATGGCAGTACCCGCAGTGATCACGTCATCGATGATCAGTACCTTGCCTTCCAGCGGGGCGCCTACCAGGCTGCCGCCCTCGCCGTGGGCCTTGGCTTCCTTGCGGTTGAAGCACCATGGCACGTCGCGCTGGTGGTGATCGGCCAGGGCCACCGCAGTGGCCGAAGCCAGTGGGATGCCTTTGTAGGCCGGGCCAAACAGTACGTCGAAGGGGATCTTGCTGTCGACGATCGCCGCCGCGTAGCAACGCCCCAGTTCAGCCAGGGCAGACCCTGTGTTGAACAGGCCGGCATTGAAGAAGTACGGGCTGGTACGCCCCGATTTCAGGGTGAATTCACCGAAGCGCAAAACGCCCCGATCGATGGCAAAACGAATGAAGTCGCGCTGATACGGCTGCATGAAGAGTCCCAGACACCACGGATTTAGCTAAATGAGTTGAGCTCGGGTATCATACACGCACGAGATTTTTGGGGCCATTTATGCGGATCATCAGTGTGAACGTAAATGGCATTCAGGCTGCCGCCGAGCGTGGATTGCTCAGCTGGCTACAAGCCCAGAATGCCGACGTCATCTGCCTTCAGGATACCCGCGCCTCGGCCTTTGAACTCGACGACCCAGCTTTCCAGCTCGATGGCTATTTCCTTTATGCCTGCGATGCGGAGGTGCCTGCCCAAGGTGGCGTGGCGCTCTATTCGCGGATGCAGCCCAAGGCAGTCATCACCGGCCTGGGCTTCGAGACAGCCGACCGCTACGGACGTTACCTGCAAGCAGACTTCGACAAAGTCAGTATTGCCAGCCTGTTGCTGCCTTCGGGCATGAACGGCGACGAAGACTTGAACCAGAAATTCAAGTTGATGGACGATTTCGGCAAGTATCTGGACAAGCAGCGCCGCAAGCGCCGCGAGTACATCTACTGCGGGTCGTTCTACGTTGCGCAGCAGAAGCTCGACATCAAGAACTGGCGCGACAGCCAGCAATCGCCAGGCTTCCTGCCGCCCGAGCGCGCGTGGATGGACTCGATTGTCGGCGACATGGGCTATGTCGATGCCCTGCGCGAAGTCAGCCGTGAAGGCGACCAGTACAGCTGGTGGCCGGATAACGAGCAGGCCGAAATGCTCAACCTGGGTTACCGGTTCGACTACCAGATCCTCACCCCAGGCCTGCGCCGCTTCGTGCGCAACGCCCGCCTGCCGCGTCAGCCGCGGTTCTCCCAGCATGCGCCGCTGATCGTCGATTACGACTGGACGCTGACCATCTGATACACGTTGGGGCCGCTTCGCGCCCCATCACAGGCAAGCCCGCGTCTACATGAATCGTGTTGATCTGTAGGAACTGGCTTGCCTGCGATGGGGCGCGAAGCGGCCCCAACTCGTTCTACTTGATCGGCCGCCAGATGAAGGGATAGCGATACGCCTGCCCTTCATTAGCCTTGACCCCCGCCAGAATGATCAGGATCAGCACCGCCACCGCCAGAATGGCGAACAGCACCAGCCCGATCAGCACGAACGTCAGCAGGAAGCAGATAAACCCGGCAATGGTCACGCTGATCTGAAAATTCAGCGCTTCCTTGCCCTGGGCATCGATGAACGGATCAAGCTCGCGCTTCCAGATCCACATCACCAACGGCCCCAGCAAATGCCCAAGGGGCACTGCCAGGCCGAGCAGTGCCGAGAGGTGACAGAACATCGCCCATTGGCGGATCTCGGAATTGGGCAGATTGACCGGTACATTCGGATCACTCATGTTCCGCACCTCCTTGGCATTGCGCTCAGTCGGCCAGTGCGGCGTTCTGCAGTTCGTAGATTTCGTTCATGCCCTTCTGCGCCAGCGCCAGCATGGCGTTGAAGTCTTCAGGCTGGAACGGTGCGCCTTCAGCGGTGCCCTGCACTTCGATGAAACCACCGGCGCTGGTCATGACCACGTTCAGGTCGGTCTCGGCAGCGGAGTCTTCCAGGTAGTCCAGGTCGAGCACTGCTTCGCCTTGGTACATGCCGACCGATACGGCAGCGATCATGTGCTTGAGCGGGTCACCGCCCTTGAGGCCGCCGCGCTTCTTGATAACGCGCAGGGCATCGACCAGGGCGACCATGGCACCGGTGATCGATGCTGTGCGGGTGCCGCCATCGGCCTGGATCACGTCGCAGTCGACGTACAGGGTGACCTCACCGAGCTTTTTCATGTCCAGCGCAGCGCGCAGGGCACGACCGATCAGGCGCTGGATTTCCAGGGTGCGACCACCCTGCTTGCCACGGCTGGCTTCACGCTGGTTACGCTCACCGGTCGAACGCGGCAGCATGCCGTATTCGGCGGTCAGCCAACCTTGGCCCTGGCCTTTGAGGAAGCGGGGAACACCATTCTCGACGCTGACCGTGCAGATGACTTTGGTGTCACCGAACTCGACCAGTACCGACCCCTCGGCGTGCTTGGTGTAGTTGCGGGTAATGCGGATCGAGCGGAGCTGATCGGCGGCGCGACCACTTGGACGTTTCATCTGGGATACCTGTACTGGGACTTGAATCTGCCGAGCATTATAGAGCCCGTAGCCCGGCAGGGACATGCCTATTGTCGCGCCCCGGGCAGCCTGTCGCCTTTTCCCACTTGCCGCGTAGGCTGTCGATAGGATGGGTGGATTGGGCGCCCGGGCCGCACTGCGCTACAATCCTGCGCCTTGCAGCCGAAAGGCTTCCCTGTTTCCCATCTTTTGCGAGGTACTCCCCCATGGTGCACAGCATGACCGCTTTTGCTCGCGTCGAGCGCGCCGGCAGCCAAGGCACTCTGGCGTGG
Organism: Pseudomonas sp. xss_2; assembly: GCF_043104195.1. Taxonomy (NCBI): domain Bacteria; kingdom Pseudomonadati; phylum Pseudomonadota; class Gammaproteobacteria; order Pseudomonadales; family Pseudomonadaceae; genus Pseudomonas; species Pseudomonas sp. xss_2. The sequence continues at coordinate 202,428 of NZ_JBICKL010000081.1, read as the reverse complement.
GAGCTGCGCTCGGTCAATCATCGTTACCTGGAACCGCACCTGCGCCTGCCAGAAGCCCTGCGCGACCTCGAAGGCGCTGTGCGCGAAGGCCTGCGCCAAGGCTTGTCGCGCGGCAAGGTGGAATGCACCCTGCGCCTGAGTGAAGAGAGCACCGGCAAACCCTTGCAGGTCGATCGCGAGCGCGCCGCGCAGCTGGTTGCCGCTGCCGAAACCATCGCCAGCCTGATCAAGCAGCCGGCAGCGCTCAACCCGCTGGAAGTACTGGCCTGGCCTGGCGTGCTGGTGGGTGATGCCAGCGATCCGCAGGCGCTCAACGCCGAAGCCATCGCCCTGTTCGACGAAGCCCTCAAGGAGCTCAAGGCCGGTCGCCAACGCGAAGGCCAGGAACTGGCCCGACTGATCAACGAACGCCTGGACGGCATGGCGACCGAGGTCACCACCTTGCGTGCCCAGGTGCCACAGATGCTCGCTGCGCAGCGGCAGAAAATCCTCGACCGCTTCCACGACATGCAGGCCGAGCTCGACCCGCAGCGCCTGGAGCAGGAGATGGTGCTGCTGGCGCAGAAGAGCGATGTTGCCGAAGAGCTGGATCGGCTCAATACCCACATCACCGAAGTGCGCCGGGTGCTGAAGTCCGGCGGCGCTGCGGGCCGGCGCCTGGACTTCCTGATGCAGGAACTCAATCGCGAAGCCAACACCCTCGGCTCCAAGGCCTTCGACCCGCGCAGTACGCAGGCGGCGGTCAACCTGAAGGTGTTGATCGAACAGATGCGTGAACAAGTACAGAACATCGAGTAAGGCCACCCCTACCATGAATCACAGCAGCGGCACCCTTTATATCGTCTCGGCGCCCTCCGGCGCTGGCAAGACCAGCCTGGTTACAGCATTGACCCAGGCCGACAAGAACATCCGCGTCTCGGTTTCGCACACTACCCGCGCCAAGCGTCAGGGCGAGGAGCACGGGGTGAACTACCACTTCGTGGCGCATGAAGAGTTCCAGGCGCTGATCGCCAAGGGTGACTTCCTTGAGCATGCCGAGGTGTTCGGCAATTTCTACGGAACGTCGCGCAGCGCATTGCAGCAGACCCTGGATCAAGGCATCGACCTGATCCTGGAGATCGACTGGCAAGGTGCGCAGCAGGTTCGCGAGCTGATGCCGCAGGCACTGTCGATCTTCATTCTGCCGCCAAGCCAGGAAGCGCTGCGTGAGCGCCTGACCGGGCGCGGGCAGGATAGCGAGGAGATCATCGAGGGGCGCATGAAGGAAGCGGTCAGCGAGATGATCCACTATGCCGAGTACGACTACGTCATCATCAATGATGACTTCCAAAATGCACTGGAAGATCTGAAGGCGGTGTTCTGCTCGAATCGTGCCGATGACTCGCAAGCTGCGGCGCGAGCAGAAGAGCTCAAGTTGGAGAGACAGCAAAAACGCCATGAGGCGCTGCTCAAACAACTGGTTGGCTGATCGATTTTTGGGGCCTCTTTGAGGCCCATCGCAGGCAAGCCAGCTCCTACAGGTACCGCGCGAACCCTGTAGGAGCTGGCTTGCCTGCGATGGGCTGCGAAGCAGCCCCAACTACATCAATCTTGCAGCTGCAGAGTGGCTTGCTGCTGCAAGGTAGCCCCAAGGAAGAACGCCGGCAGCCGTAGCCGCGACAGCATCATCAGGCAAATCCCCAGCAGCGAGATGATCGCCGCGATCACGAACACCAGCCCCAAGCCCCCTACATGCGAGCCGCTGCCAAAGTCTGGCGAAGCGCTGTCGATTGCCGTGCGCACGAAGATCACCGACAAAATCACACCACCGAGCAACGGGCACACGCCGCGCATGAAGAAGTGGCGCAGGCTGTCGAACAGGCTGTGGCGGAAGTACCAGACGCAGGCAAACGCCGTCAGCGAATAGTAGAAGCAGATCATCATGCCCAAGGCAGTGATGGTGTCGGCCAGTACGTTTTCGCTCAGGGTCCGCATGGTCACGTAGAACAGCGCCGCAGCGATACCAGCGCAGATCGTGGCGTACTGGGGCGTCTGCGACCGTGGGCAAACCTTGGCGAAACGCTGTGGCACAGCGCCGTAGTAACCCATCGCCAACAAGGTCCGCGCAGGCGAAACGAAGGTCGACTGCAAGGAGGCAGCGGTACTGGCCAATACCGCAATCGACATCAGGATCGCCAGCGGCCCCATCACTGGACCGGCCAGGTGGGCGAACACGTTTTCTTGAATGCGCGGGTTACCCAGGCCCAAGCCGACGTCACTGATACCGGCAAACTGCAAGGTGGCAATCGCAGTGAACAGGTACAGGGCGAGGATCAGCAGCACGGTCCAGGTTGCCGCTTTGCCCGGCACCTCATCGCTACCGACCGACTCTTCGCTGACCGTCAGGCACACGTCCCAACCCCAGAAAATGAAGATCGACAGCGACAGGCCTGCGGCAAATGCCGAGAACGATTCGACGCCAAACGGGTTGAACCAGGCGAAATCGAACTCAAGCGGCGGCGGCGCGGCGGTTTCACCGAACGCGGCAAAGCCAAAGCCGATCAACACCAGCAGTTGTAAGGCCACCAGGCCGTATTGCACGGTCATGGTCGTGCCCATGCCCCGGCAGCAGATCCACACTGCCAGGGCGATGAACACGCAACAGGTGCTGATATTGACCAATAAATTATCAGCCAACGCCGCCAACGACTGGTCGCCGGTAATCTGGCCAAGGAACAAATAGAAGAAGTCGACGGCAACCCCGGCCAGGTTGGACAGTACGATGGTGGTAGCCACCACCAAGCCCCAGCCGCCGATCCAGCCGATCATCGGGCCAAAGGCACGTGCCGACCAGGTAAAGGATGTGCCGCTGTCCGGCTCTGCCGCGTTCAGCTCGCGGTAGCCGAGGGCAACCAGCAGCATCGGCAGGAAACCAACGATGAATACGGCGGGAAGGTGGGCACCCACCTCGCGTACGGTAGGGCCGAGGGCTCCGGTCAGGGTGTAGACCGGGGCAATGGTGGAAATGCCCAGCACCACGCTGGCCAACAGGCCCAGGCGGCCTTTGGCCAAGCCTTTGCTGACGCGCGTGCCGCTGTTGCCTGCATCGGTCGCCACATCGGGTGGGCGGCCGGATTCAGTGTAATTGCTCATGAGTATTCGCCGTCGATATTGGTATTGTTTTCACAGACCATCCGAAGAGGGTCCGCTTTCACTCATTGAAAGCTGCTGCGTGGGGGCGAGTCATCCGAGACCTTCGGGTGACGTCAGAATGCCTTCTGGCGCGAACCCTCCCGTGCAGCGTGGGCGATGCAGGCCTCGCGAAACGCCTGGAATAGACGCAGCGAGACCGGGTTTTCGGCGAAACGCCATTCCGGGTGCCATTGCACGCCGAGCACAAAGCCCGGCGCGTCCAGCATGGACACCGCTTCAATCAGGCCATCCGGTGCCTTAGCCTCGACGCGCAGGCCTGGGGCCAAGCGGTCGATTCCCTGGCTGTGCAGCGAGTTGACCTCAAACTGCTCAGCCAGACCAAAGCGCTCGAACATCCCGCCCGCTTCGATGCGGACAGCATGACGAGGGCCGTATTGCACCGCCAAGGGTGCGTCCTCAGGTTCGCGGTGGTCCAGGTAGCCCGGCAGCTCCTGCACCCGCTGGTGCAAGCTGCCGCCAAGGGCGACGTTCAATTCCTGGAAACCACGGCAGATGCACAGCACCGGCACGCCAGCGGCAATCGCCGCCTGCAGCAACGGCAAGGTCAGTCGGTCACGCGCCTGGTCATGCCGGGTGCCCTCGGCGCTGGGGGCGCCATTGTAATGATGCGGCTCGACATTTGAAGGCGAACCGGTAAAAACAATGCCGTCGAGAATGGCCAGCAACGCCCGTGGGTCGCTGGCGACATCGCGGGCCGGGAGAATTAGCGGGGTCCCGGCAAAGCCGGCCGCCTCCACATACTTATCGCCTACCGTGTGCGACGAGTTCTTCCCCACCTGCTGGCGGCAGGCGCTGACACCGATCAGAGGGACCGCATTTGCGCTCATGGGCTTACACCGTGTGCAGGTACCAGTTGTACTCAAGGTCGGAAATCGACACTTCGAACTCGGCCAGCTCGCTTTCCTTGCAGGCGACGAAGATATCGATGTAGTCCGGGCTGATGTATTGGTTGAGGATCTCGCTGTCATCCAGCGCACGCAGGGCGTCACGCAGGTTGTTCGGCAGGCTCTGCTCCAACTGCTCGTACGAGTTGCCTTCGATCGGCTCACCCGGTTCGAGCTTGTTGACCAGGCCGTGATGGATGCCGGCAAGAATGGCCGCCATCATCAGGTAGGGGTTGGCATCGGCACCCGCCACGCGGTGCTCGATGCGCACGGCGTCGCTGCTGCCAGTCGGCACGCGCACGGCCACGGTACGGTTGTCCAGGCCCCAGCTCGGCGCGTTGGGCACGTAGAACTGGGCGCCGAAGCGGCGGTAGGAGTTGATGTTCGGGCAGAGGAAGGCCATCGAAGCTGGCATGGTTTCCAGCACTCCGGCGACCGCATGGCGCAGCTGCTCGCTTTCGAGCGGGTCGTCACTGGTGAAGATGTTCTTGCCGGTCTTCTTGTCGAGCAGCGAGATGTGTACGTGCAGGCCGTTGCCCGCCTGGCCCGGGTAGGGCTTGGCCATGAAGGTGGTGTCCATCTCATGGTCGTAGGCAACGTTCTTGATCAGGCGCTTGAGCAGGATCGCGTAGTCGCAAGCCTTCATCGCATCGGCGACGTGGTGCAGGTTGACCTCGAACTGTGCCGGGGCGCTTTCCTTGACGATGGCATCCGCTGGAATGCCCTGCTCCTTAGCGGCTTCGAGCATGTCTTGCAGGCAGTCGGCGTATTCGTCGAGGTCGTCGATCAGGTACACCTGGGTCGACTGCGGGCGCTTGCCGGAGATGGGCGAGCGCGGCGGCTGCGGGCGACCGTTGAGGTTGTCCTGATCGATCAGGTAGAACTCCAGCTCGAACGCCGCGCAGATGTCCAGGCCCAGGTCATCGAACTTGCTCACCACCTGACGCAGTACTTCACGCGGATCAGCGAAGAACGGCTCGCCCTCGAGCTCGTGCATGGTCATCAGCAACTGCGCGGTAGGGCGCTTTTGCCAGGGTTCGTCGCACAGGGTGCCAGGGATCGGGTAGCAGATCCGGTCAGCATCGCCGATGTCCAGGCCGAGGCCTGTGCTCTCCACGGTCGAGCCGTTGATGTCCAGGGCGAACAACGAGGCCGGCAGATTGATGCCTTTCTCGTAGACCTTGTGCAGGCTGGCGCGCTCGATGCGCTTGCCACGCACCACGCCATTCATGTCGGAGATCAGCAGATCGACGTATTGGGTGTCTGGATGAGCCTGGAGGAAGTCTTTCATCTCGCTGGAAGAACTGGCGCACGGGGTGACCGACGTCATGGCTGTACATCCTTTGATGTGGAGCGGCGATGTGGGGAGATACGGCTGGCGCCTCACGGGCGACGATGGTTGCTGCTGTTGTTCTTTTCACTGTCCCATCGTGGGGATTTATCGACCCGACCGAGTGCATTGATTCGGGCGGGCCGTTTCACTATAAAATGGCCCCAACGCAACAGACATTGGCATTTCGGCAAGCAGAGCGTGCACCAATGCAATATCAAATCTCCCACGCCGACCTTTCCCTGGTCCTGGCCCTGGAGCGGGGGCGGTCGCTGGCCAAGGCCGCCGAGCTACTCAAGGTCGACGTTTCGACGGTGTTCCGCTCGATTCGCCGACTGGAATCGGCGCTCGGCACCGCGCTGTTCGTCAAAAGCCGCAAGGGCTACCTGCCCACCGACACTGCCCAAGCCCTGGCCGAGCAGGCCGAGCGCGCCGAACTTGCACTGGAGGCAGCGCGGATTGCCCTGACCAGCGGTGAACAAGTGGTCAGCGGCACGGTGCGCCTGACCTGCACCGAGGCGGTGCTGCACAGCCTGTTGCTGCCGGCGCTGGCGACCTTCATGCCCAACTACCCGGCGCTGTCGCTGGAGTTGGGCACCTCGAATACCTTCGCCAACCTCAGCCGACGCGACGCCGACATCGCCCTGCGCCTGACCAATACGCCGCCCGAGCATCTGGTTGGCCGCTGCCTGGGTTCGACCTCCTATGTCATCTGCGGCCACCCCAGCCTGCGCGAGCGCCTGGCCGAGTCGGCCAACAGCGTGCCGTGGATCGCCCCGGACGACTCGATGCAAGACCACCCCACCGTGGTCTGGCGCAACCAGCAGTACCCCGACTTGATCCCGCGCTACCAGTGCAGCGGCATGTCGACCATTGCCCAGCTGGTCAGCACTGGCCTGGGCGTGGCGGCGCTGCCGGACTACATGGTGCATGGCATGGCCGACGTCGAGGCGCTGAGTGCGCCGCTACCGGGTTGCGACACTCAGCTGTGGCTGCTGACCCGCCCAGATTGCCGCGCCCTGCGTTCGGTGCAGACACTGTTCGAGGAGCTGACGCCGCATCTGCGTGGCGCGTTGTTGCGCTAAGGCGTTAACGACTGTTGTGTTCTGGCCTGTGAAGCCGTTATCGTCAGAGGCATAGAGGTGTCTGTGGCGGCCCTTTCGCGGGGCAAGCCCGCTCCCACGCATGCGCACATGGAGGAGTGGACTTACCCCAAGATGAAGTCGGCCGACAAAACAGCCCTTCCCTATTGGCTGGTGATTTTTTAAACTACACAGTCCGCCTGCCCATTCTGGGCTGTACGCCTACCGCATTGCTACTGAGGAAGACCATGGCCCGCGTAACTGTTGAAGACTGCCTGGAACACGTGGATAACCGCTTTGAGCTGGTCATGCTCTCCACCAAGCGCGCCCGTCAGCTGGCCACCGGTGGTAAAGAGCCACGCGTTGCATGGGAAAACGACAAGCCGACCGTAGTCGCCCTGCGCGAAATCGCCGAAGGCATCGTCACCAATGAATTCATCGCAGCCGAAGAGATCGTCACCGAGGATCCGGTGTTCGCCGCGTTCGAGGACGAGTCCAACGAGGCTGTCTGATTGATGCCCGGTCGACGTCGTGCGGCAACAGGACCTCTTCCTCGGCAGGAGGTAAACCCATGCCGAGCATAGACACCCTCGCCGAACGGCTGTCGACCTACCTCGGTCCGGAGCAGGTCAACCTGGTCCGCCGAGCCTACTTCTACGCCGAACAGGCGCACGATGGGCAACGCCGCCGCAGTGGCGAACCCTACGTGACTCATCCGCTGGCAGTCGCCGGCATCCTCGCCGACATGCACATGGACCATCAGAGCCTGATGGCGGCCATGCTGCACGACGTGATCGAAGACACCGGCATCGCCAAGGAAGCCCTCAGCCAGCAGTTTGGCGAGACGGTTGCCGAACTGGTCGATGGGGTCAGCAAACTGACCCAGATGAACTTCGAGACCAAGGCCGAGGCGCAGGCGGAAAACTTCCAGAAGATGGCCATGGCCATGGCCCGCGATATCCGCGTGATCCTGGTCAAGCTGGCCGACCGCCTGCACAACATGCGCACCCTGGAAGTGCTGTCGGGCGAAAAACGCCGACGCATCGCCAAGGAAACCCTCGAGATCTACGCCCCGATCGCCAACCGCTTGGGCATGCACACCGTGCGCGTAGAGTTCGAGGACCTGGGCTTCAAGGCCATGCACCCGATGCGCTCGTCGCGCATCCACCAGGCGGTCAAGCGCGCCCGCGGCAACCGCAAAGAGATCGTCGCCAAGATCGAACAGTCGCTGGCCAACTGCCTGGCCACCGATGGTATCGAAGGCGAAGTCAGCGGCCGCCAGAAGCACCTCTATGGCATCTACAAGAAGATGCGCGGCAAACGCCGCGCCTTCAACGAGATCATGGATGTCTACGCGTTTCGCATCATCGTCGACAAGGTCGACACCTGCTACCGCGTGCTCGGCGCCGTGCACAACCTGTACAAGCCGCTACCTGGGCGCTTCAAGGATTACATCGCGATCCCCAAGGCCAACGGCTACCAGTCGTTGCACACCACGCTGTTCGGCATGCATGGCGTGCCCATCGAGATCCAGATTCGCACCCGCGAGATGGAAGAGATGGCCAACAACGGCATCGCCGCGCACTGGCTGTACAAATCCAACGACGATGAACAGCCCAAAGGCAGCCATGCCCGCGCCCGTCAGTGGGTCAAGGGCATCCTCGAGTTGCAGCAGCGCGCTGGCAACTCGCTGGAATTCATCGAGAGCGTGAAGATCGACCTGTTCCCGGACGAGGTCTATGTGTTCACGCCCAAAGGGCGGATCATGGAGCTGCCCAAAGGCTCCACCGCTGTCGACTTCGCCTACGCGGTGCATACCGATGTCGGCAACAGCTGCATCGCCTGTCGCATCAACCGCCGCCTGGCGCCGCTGTCCGAGCCACTGCAAAGCGGCTCGACCGTGGAAATCGTCAGCGCCCCGGGCGCCCGACCCAATCCTGCCTGGCTCAACTTCGTGGTGACCGGCAAGGCGCGCACGCACATCCGCCACGCGCTCAAGCAGCAACGCCGCTCCGAGTCGATCAGCCTTGGCGAGCGCTTGCTGAACAAGGTGCTGACCGGTTTCGACAGCAGCCTGGACAAGATCCCTCACGAACGCATCCAGCCGATCCTTACCGAGTACCGCCTGGAAGTCGTCGAAGACCTGCTCGAAGACATCGGCCTGGGCAACCGCATGGCCTATGTGGTCGCTCGCCGCCTGCTGTCTGCCGAAGGCGAACAGCTGCCAGCGCCGGAAGGCCCGCTGGCGATCCGCGGCACCGAGGGCCTGGTGCTCAGCTACGCCAAGTGCTGCACGCCGATCCCGGGCGACCCGATCGTCGGCCACCTGTCGGCGGGCAAGGGCATGGTCGTGCACCTGGAAGACTGCCGCAACATCAGTGAAATCCGCCATAACCCGGAGAAGTGCCTGCAACTCTCCTGGGCCAAGGACGTCACTGGCGAGTTCAACGTCGAGCTGCGTGTCGAGCTTGAGCATCAGCGCGGCCTGATCGCCCTGCTGGCCAGCAGCGTCAACGCTGCCGACGGCAACATCGAGAAGATCAGCATGGACGAACGCGACGGCCGTATCAGCGTGGTCCAGCTGGTGGTCAGCGTGCACGACCGTGTGCACCTGGCTCGTGTGATCAAGAAGTTGCGCACCCTGACCGGCGTGGTCCGCATCACCCGCATGCGTGCGTAGTCCGCCAACCGCAAGGAGTCATCATGACCAAGACCGTCATCAACAGCGACAAGGCCCCAGCCGCCATCGGCACCTACTCCCAGGCGATCAAGGCCGGTAACACCGTGTACATGTCTGGCCAGATCCCCCTGGACCCGAAAACCATGGAACTGGTCGAAGGCTTCGAAGCCCAGACCGTGCAGGTGTTCGAGAACCTCAAGTCGGTGGCCGAGGCTGCTGGCGGTTCGTTCAAGGACATCGTCAAGCTGAACATCTTCCTCACCGACCTGAGCCACTTCGCCAAGGTCAACGAGATCATGGGCCGCTACTTCGAGCAGCCCTACCCAGCCCGCGCCGCCATTGGCGTGGCCGCCCTGCCAAAGGGCGCACAGGTCGAGATGGACGCGATCCTGGTCATCGAGTGATGCCCCTGGTGACGGGCGCCCTGCCCGTCACCTTCCCTGCCTCAAGGTTTTCATCATGCTTAAAGCCCTGCCTCTCGCGCTGGCGGCCCTGCTCCTGGGCGGCTGCGCCAGCCATAAACCCGAAGATTACAACGGCACCTGGATCAACCAGGCCGCCATCGATGCCGCCGCAGAAGGTGGCAGCCTGCGCCAGGCCCTCAGAGCGCATGGCCCAGTGTTCGAATGGAAGCTCGACGTTGCCCGCCAGCAGGCCAGCTTCAGCAATGGCTTCGAAGCTGGGGACGGCCAACTGAGCGCTGTGGGGGACGAGTGGGAAGCCAGGTTCGAGCGCAACTACATCGAGCGCATAAAGCTGTCCGGGAAGGCGTTACAGGTCACCGACCCGAACGGCAAACAGCAGGATTTTGTAAAGCCCGAGCAACCCGCACCTGCTGATGCCCCTTTAGGCGGCAGCTTCGAGAAGGCCCTCTATAAAGCGTACCTGGGCGGCGAATGGAAGATCGTCGAGGGTCAAGGTAGCGGCGGCGTGGTGCGCTTCGCCGACAACGGCAGCGTGACCGGCCTACCAGGGCCTGATCGTTACGCGCTGTGCCTGGAAGGTGATTGCGCGACCATGGGGGGAGAGAACGATACCCTGTGGCTGGAACGCAATCAGCGTGGCGGTCCGTTCATCTTCAAACGTGAGGGTGACAAGCTGGAGATCTTCCGCGCAGTCAACACTGCATTGCCCGATGAGATTCCGCAGCTGACGCCGGGCCCGCGGCAGTGGGTGCTGGAACGTAGCTGATCACTGCGAGGCCATCGCGGGGCAAGCCCGCTCCTACACCAGATGCGTCGCCATCTGGATCAACGCGAATCTGTAGGAGCGGTCTTGTCCCGCGATAAGGCCGGCAAGGCCCAGAGCAATAGCTGTATCACTCGCGCCCTTCAAGAATCGCTGCATAGCCCTCTTTATAACTCGGGTACTGCGGCACCCAGCCCAACGCACGCGCCCGTGCATTGCTGCAGCGCTTGCTGCCGGTGCGCCGCACGCGCTGCTCATCCGACCACTCGGTAACCCCCATATAGCCGCGCAGCCAGGCGACCACATCGGCCAGCGGCGCCGGATCGTCATCCACACCGATGTAGCAGTCGTCCAACGCAACCCCGCGCGCATCCGCCTGCAGCAGGTACGCCAGCAAGCTCGCCGCATCCTCAGCATGGATTCGATTGCCATACAGCGGCGGCTGTTCAGCGACGCGATAGCCCTGACGCACCTGGCTAAGCAGCCACTCACGACCCGGACCATAAATACCGGTCAAACGCACCAGGCTGGTCGGGATACCGCTGTGCAGCGCCAATTGCTCTGCCTCAAGCATCACCCTTCCTGAATAGCCTTCAGGCTCGGTCGCAGCGGTTTCATCGATCCACTCGCCATTCTGCTGGGCGAATACGCTGCTACTGGACACAAACAGCAGCCGCCGCGGACGCTGGCCACGCGTTTGCAACCATTCCAGAACATTGCGCAAGCCTTCGACGTAGGCTGCCTGATAGCCCGCCTCGTCATGCTGGCTGGCAGCCACGCAGTACACCAGATAGTCAGGTGACTGTTCTGGCCAGGCAGCGGGAATGCTGCTGTCGGCCAGGTCCGCAGCAACTGGCCTCACGCCTTCAGGCAACTGCTCGACCGACCGGCGCAGGCCGCTGACCTGCCAGCCACAAGCCAGTAACTGACGGGCTAGACGACCGCCTACATCCCCGCAGCCGACGATCAAAGCAGATAAATCCGACATCTCTAAACTCCATTTCTCAAAGGGTCAGGCTAGCCGGATTACGCGATCAGCGGCTAGACAAAGGTGAAAAAAAGCAACCTTATTACTTTTGTTAACAAGAATTACTTGCAATAATGGCGCCCTATCTGTTCTCGGCCTGCCTCGAGGCCGTGGTGAACGTCAACTCATTTTCTTCATCAGGTCCGGCCAGCATGACTCGTACTCAACCTTCCGCTTCGCCAACCACGTCGCGCGCATGGCGCGCCATTGCCGCGCTGATGTTCAGCCTGGTACTGGCCCCGGTCGCCATGGCCGATGAGCCTGTCGCCACGGCGGCCAGCACTCCGGCCGCCGCCGCTGCTCCTGCAGACGCCAGCGCACCTGCCGCAGGCGCAGCTGCCCAGGCCCCTGCCGATGGCGCCGCCACTCAAGCCAGCGTGGCTGATGGCCAAGCCCCAGCAGGCGAGAACGTCGAAGCGCTGGTCGAGGATACCTCGCTGGGTATGGCCCATGACCTGTCCCCTTGGGGCATGTACAAGAACGCCGACATCGTCGTGAAGATCGTCATGATCGGCCTGGCCATCGCCTCGATCATCACCTGGACCATCTGGATCGCCAAGGGCTTCGAGCTGATGGGCGCCAAGCGTCGTCTGCGCGGTGAAGTCGAAGTGCTGAAGAAGGTCGTTAGCCTCAAGGAAGCCAGCGAAGCCTCCAACAAGGAAGGCACCCTGGCCCATACCCTGGTTCACGATGCGCTGGAAGAAATGCGCCTGTCGGCCAACGCCCGCGAGAAAGAAGGCATCAAGGAGCGCGTCAGCTTCCGTCTGGAGCGCCTGGTTGCCGCCAGTGGTCGTAACATGAGCAGCGGCACTGGTGTGCTGGCTACCATCGGCTCCACCGCGCCGTTCGTCGGTCTGTTCGGTACCGTATGGGGCATCATGAACAGCTTCATCGGCATCGCCAAGACCCAGACCACCAACCTGGCGGTGGTTGCTCCCGGTATCGCCGAAGCCCTGCTGGCCACGGCCCTGGGCCTGGTCGCCGCAATCCCGGCGGTCGTCATCTACAACGTCTTCGCCCGCTCCATTGCCGGCTACAAGGCTCAGGTGTCCGATGCTTCGGCACAGGTTCTGCTGCTGGTCAGCCGTGACCTGGACCACCAAGGTGGCGAGCGCGCCGCCCCGCACATGGTGAAAGTGGGGTAAGCCATGGGCCTGCATCTCAACGAAGGTGGCGACGACCTCGCCGAAAACCACGAAATCAACGTCACGCCGTTCATCGACGTGATGTTGGTCCTGCTGATCATCTTCATGGTCGCCGCGCCCCTGGCCACCGTCGACATCAAGGTCGACCTGCCCGCCTCCACCGCCAAGCCGGCGCCGAGGCCGGAGAAACCGGTGTTCGTCAGCGTCAAGGCCGACCAGAAGCTCTACGTCGGCGACGATCAGGTTGCCCAACCCGACCAGCTTGGCCCGATGCTCGACGCCAAGACCAAGGGCGACAAGGAAACCACCATCTTCTTCCAGGCCGACAAAGGCGTGGATTATGGTGACCTGATGGAAGTGATGAACAACATGCGCGCGGCCGGCTACCTCAAAGTCGGTCTGGTAGGTCTCGAGACGGCAGCCAAAAAATGACCAAGACGCGGCACAATCTGGCGCGTTACAGCGGCAGCTTGGCGATCGTGCTGGGTCTCCATGCCGTCGCTGTGCTGCTGACGCTCAATTGGTCGGTGCCCCAAGCCATCGAGCTGCCTCCGGCAGCGATGATGGTCGAACTGGCACCGCTGCCTGAGCCAGCGCCGCCACCACCCCCGAAAGTCGCACCGCAACCACCGGCGCCGGTTGAAGAACCGCCGCTGCCGAAACTGGTAGAAGCGCCTAAACCGAAGATCGCCATCGCCAAGCCGCCCAAGCCCAAGGCCAAGCCACAGCCGCCCAAGCCTGAGAAAAAGCCTGAGCCGCCGAAAGATGAACCTCCGGTTGACCAAGAGGTTGCCGATACGCCGCCGAGCAATGCGCCACCGCAGAAATCGGCAGCGCCAGCACCGAGCATCGCGTCCAACAGCAAGGCCTTGCCGACCTGGCAAAGCGACCTGCTGCGCCACTTGGCGAAGTACAAGCGCTATCCGGAAGACGCTCGCCGTCGCGGTTTGCAGGGCATCAACCGCCTGCGCTTCGTAGTCGATGCCGAAGGCAAGGTCGTGTCCTACTCGCTGGCCGGTGGCTCTGGCAGCGCAGCCCTGGACCGGGCCACCCTGGAGATGATCCGTCGAGCCGGCACTGTGCCTAAGCCGCCGGCAGAATTGCTGAACAATGGCTCGATCGAAGTGGTAGCACCTTTCGTCTACTCGCTGGACAAACGCTGATACTTTGTTTCTGTCACAAAACGGCAAGTCTGATAACGTGCGTCTATCGATTGCACCCGCTATGCTGGGGCCGCAACTTCATGGACGCACGTTATGACCCTCACAGAACTCCGCTATATCGTCACCCTCGCCCAGGAGCAGCACTTCGGTCACGCCGCCGAGCGTTGCCATGTCAGCCAGCCGACCCTGTCCGTCGGTGTCAAGAAGCTTGAGGACGAGCTGGGCGTACTGATCTTCGAGCGCAGCAAGAGCGCGGTGCGCCTGACCCCGGTCGGCGAAAGCATCGTTGCCCAGGCGCAGAAGGTCCTGGAGCAAGCCCAAGGAATTCGCGAACTGGCCCAGGCGGGTAAGAACCAGCTGACCGCTCCGCTGAAAGTCGGTGCTATCTATACCGTTGGCCCGTACTTGTTCCCGCACCTGATTCCGCAGCTGCACCGGGTCGCCCCGCAGATGCCGCTGTACATCGAAGAGAACTTCACCCACGTCCTGCGCGAGAAGCTGCGCAACGGCGAACTGGACGCGGTGATCATCGCCCTGCCGTTCAATGAAGCCGACGTGCTGACCCTGCCGCTGTACGACGAGCCGTTCTGCGCGCTGATGCCGGCCGACCACCCGTGGACCGCGAAAAAGACCATCGACACCGCCATGCTCAATGACAAGAGCCTGCTGCTGCTGGGCGAAGGTCACTGCTTCCGCGACCAGGTCCTGGAAGCCTGCCCGACCCTGAACAAGGGTGGCGAAGGCTCCAAGCACACCACTGTGGAGTCCAGCTCGCTGGAAACCATCCGCCACATGGTCGCCTCCGGCCTGGGCATATCGATCCTGCCGTTGTCGGCGGTACACAGCCACCATTACGCGCCAGGCGTGATCGAAGTACGCCCACTGACTGCCCCGGCGCCGTTCCGCACCGTGGCGATTGCCTGGCGCGCCAGCTTCCCGCGGCCGAAAGCGATCGAGATCCTGGCTGACTCGATCCGCCTGTGCTCGGTAGCCAAGCCGGCCGCCGTGGAACAACCGGCCTGACCCATGAGCGAGCTGTCGAAGGTCCCGGTCACCGAACTCAAAGGCGTCGGCGAGGCGATGGCGGAGAAGCTCGCCAAGGTCGGCCTTGAGAACCTGCAGGATGTGCTGTTCCACTTGCCCCTGCGCTACCAGGACCGTACCCGCGTAGTTCCCATCGGCCAGCTAAGGCCTGGCCAGGATGCAGTCATCGAAGGCGTGGTCAGCGGCACCGATGTGACCATGGGCAAGCGCCGCAGCCTGGTGGTGCGCCTGGGTGACGGCACGGGCGTGCTGAGCCTGCGCTTCTACCACTTCAGCAACGCCCAGAAAGAAGGCCTCAAGCGCGGCACGCACCTGCGCTGCTACGGCGAGGCCCGTCCGGGCGCTTCGGGCCTGGAGATCTATCACCCGGAATATCGCGCGCTCAATGGCAGCGAGCCGGCGCCGCCGGTAGAGCAGACCTTGACGCCGATCTACCCGACCACCGAGGGTCTGACCCAGCAACGCCTGCGCCAGCTCTGCCAGCAGAGCCTGACCCTGCTCGGCCCTCGTAGCCTGCCCGACTGGCTGCCGCATGAACTGGCCAACGACTATCACCTGGCACCGCTGGATGATGCCATTCGCTACCTGCACAACCCGCCCGCCGACGCCGACCTCGAAGAGCTCGCCCTGGGCCATCATTGGGCCCAACACCGGCTGGCCTTCGAAGAACTGCTGACCCATCAGCTGTCTCAGCAGCGCCTGCGCGAAAGCCTGCGCGCGTTACGTGCACCGGTCTTGCCCAAGCCCAGCCGCCTGCCCGCGCAGTACCTGGCCAACCTCGGCTTCGCCCCCACCGGAGCCCAGCAACGGGTCGGCAACGAGATCGCCTACGACCTCAGCCAGGGTGAGCCGATGATGCGCCTGGTTCAGGGCGATGTCGGTGCCGGCAAGACGGTGGTTGCCGCCCTTGCCGCCTTGCAGGCCTTGGAAGCCGGGTATCAGGTGGCCCTGATGGCACCGACCGAGATCCTCGCCGAACAGCATTTCATCACCTTCAAGCGCTGGCTGGAGCCGCTGGGCATCGAAGTTGCCTGGCTGGCAGGCAAGCTCAAGGGCAAGGCCCGCGCCAGCGCCCTGGAGCAGATTGCCGGTGGCGCACCGATGGTGGTCGGCACCCATGCGCTGTTCCAGGACGAGGTTCAGTTCAAGCACCTGGCCCTGGCGATCATCGACGAACAGCACCGCTTCGGCGTCCAGCAGCGCCTGGCCCTGCGCAAGAAAGGCGTCGCCGGCGAGCTCTGCCCGCACCAGCTGATCATGACCGCCACACCGATCCCGCGAACCCTGGCGATGAGCGCCTACGCCGACCTGGACACCTCGATCCTCGACGAGCTGCCGCCCGGTCGAACGCCGGTCAATACCGTGCTGGTCGCCGACAGCCGCCGCTTCGAAGTGGTTGAGCGGGTCCGCGCCGCCTGCGCTGAAGGCCGACAGGCATACTGGGTGTGCACGCTGATCGAAGAATCCGAAGAGCTCACCTGCCAAGCGGCTGAGAGCACCTACGAAGACCTCGGCAGCGCCTTGGGCGAGCTGCGCGTAGGGCTGATCCACGGCCGTATGAAGCCTGCCGAGAAAGCCGCTGTGATGGCCGAGTTCAAGGCCGGCAACTTGCAGTTGCTGGTGGCGACCACGGTGATCGAGGTGGGCGTGGATGTCCCTAACGCCAGCCTGATGATCATCGAGAACCCTGAACGGCTGGGCCTGGCCCAGCTGCACCAGCTGCGCGGACGGGTCGGCCGAGGCAGTGCGGCCAGCCACTGCGTATTGCTCTATCACCCGCCCCTGTCGCAGATCGGCCGCGAACGTCTGGGCATCATGCGGGAAACCAACGACGGCTTCATCATCGCCGAAAAGGACTTGGAACTGCGCGGCCCCGGCGAGATGCTCGGAACCCGCCAGACCGGCCTGCTACAGTTCAAGGTCGCCGACCTGATGCGCGATGCCGACCTGCTGCCGTCGGTGCGCGACGCCGCCCAGGCGCTGTTGGCGCGCTGGCCGGATCATGTCAGCCCGCTGCTCGACCGTTGGTTGCGCCACGGCCAGCAATATGGCCAGGTGTGACGCAGCTCTCGGAATGGATCCAGTCTGTCGGTCAGGCTGGTTATACTTTGCGTTTAAAGAATTTCTTGGATACAGACCATGACTGAAGTTGCCCTGGACACCGCAACCCTACACGCACCGTCTGTCATCCGGCTGTTGCTCGAAAAACTCGGCGTAGCCTACCGCGAAGTGCCTGAGCACCCGTCGTTGCCCGCCGCCTCACGCGTTCAGGCGGTATTGCTCGACGATGAGATCGGCGCCTTGATGGTGCTGTTCCCGCAGAGCCAGCTGCTGGACCTGAATCGCCTGACCGAGCTGACTGGCCGCAAACTCACCGCCGTTCCGGTTGAGCGGCTCAAGCACATGCTCGACAAGCATCAGCTCAAGACCCTGCCAGCCATCCCGGCATTGACCAGTTCGCCATGCCAGTACGAAAAGAGCCTGCTGGATGCCGAAACCGTGCGGATTCACTCCGGGGAAGCGGGCCTGTTGCTGGAGATCGAACAAAAAGACTTCAAGAGGTTACTCGCCAAAGCCAGCGCCAGCAGCTTTGGCCAGGAGCTCAAAGACATTCGGCCAAACCTCGATCGCCCGGACGATGACCGCCATGAGATCACCCAGGCTGTGGAGAACTTCACCGCCCGGCGGATCCAGAAACGTCTCGAAGAGACCATCGAGATCCCTCCGCTGGCCGACACCGCACAGAAGATCATCAAGCTGCGCGTCGACCCCAATGCCAGCATCGATGACATCACCGGCGTGGTCGAGACCGATCCAGCCCTGGCCGCCCAGGTCGTCAGCTGGGCGGCATCGCCCTACTACGCCTCGCCTGGCAAGATCCGCTCGGTGGAAGACGCCATCGTGCGCGTGTTGGGCTTTGACCTGGTGATCAACCTTGCCCTGGGCCTGGCCCTGGGCAAGACCTTGAGCCTGCCGAAAGACCATCCGCAACAGGCAACCCCGTACTGGCAGCAGTCGATCTACACCGCTGCCGTCATCGAGGGCCTGACCCGCGCCATGCCCCGCGCCGAGCGCCCCGAAAGCGGCCTGACCTACCTGGCCGGCCTGCTACACAACTTTGGCTACCTGCTGCTGGCGCATGTATTCCCGCCGCACTTCTCGCTGATCTGCCGCCATCTGGAGGTCAATCCGCACCTGTGCCATACCTACGTCGAGCAGCATCTGCTGGGCATCAGCCGTGAGCAGATCGGCGCCTGGTTGATGAAGCTGTGGGATATGCCAGATGAGCTGCGCACCGCCCTGCGTTTCCAGCACGACCCATTCTACGATGGCGAGTTGTCGGCCTATCCGAATCTGGTTTGCCTGGCTACGCGCCTGCTGCGCTCGCGCGGGATTGGCTCGGGGCCGCAGGAGGAGATTCCGGATGCGCTGTTCGAGCGTCTGGGGCTGAGCCGGGACAAGGCTGAAGATGTGGTCAGCAAGGTGCTGGAGGCAGAGGCGCTGTTGCGCGAATTGGCTTCGCAGTTCCAGACGCCGCACTGAGTTGATAATTGGGGCCGCTTGGACGGCCCATACTCTCAGGCCTTGTTCTTTTTCGGCTTCAGGTACTTCATCAAGCCCTGGAACCAGATCACCAGCGCCGGGTTGCCCTTGATCTGGATGCTCTTGTCCTGAATGCCCTGCATGAACGCCAATTGCTTATTGCTCGCCTGCAGGGTGGCAAAGCCATACGCGGCGTCTTTGAAGGCAATGGCAAACGCCGGCTGCGGGTGCTGGCCGCCCTTGCTGCTGATCCGCTCGTTACTGACCAGGAAATGCCGAGCGACCTTGCCATCGAGCGTCTGCATCTGGAACACCAGCTCCTTGTCGCGCAATTGCTGCTGGAACGCCGGGTTATTGCGACTGGCCCGAGCCATCAGCAGCCCCATGGCCCAGAGAAGAAAACGAAACTTCATCAACGCGCCTCGATTGAAAAATGACTGAGTCGCGCAGTTTATCCTTATCCCGACCTGTTTATGCAAGTTCGCCACAGTTACCGTGTGTAAAGCACAACGGGCGCCACATGGGCGCCCGTTCGGATCACAGTTGAAGCATTAACCAGTGATTACTTTTTCTTTGCGGATTTGGCCGCAGCAGCAGGCGGATTGACGCTGTCTTTCAGGTTCTTGCCGGGTTTGAAGGCAACAGTGTTGCTGGCTTTGATCTTGACCGGCTGACCGGTCTGCGGGTTCTTGCCGGTGCGGGCACCACGATGACGCTTCTCGAAAGTGCCAAAGCCGACCAAGGTGACGGTGTCCTTGTCGAGGGCACCCGTGATGCTGTCTAGGATCGCATTCAGCACCTGATTGGCCTTTTCCTTGGTCAAATCGGTCTTTTCTGCGATGACGGCGGCGAGTTCTGGTTTACGCATAGTGAAGCCTCTTGGACGGGAATTCTTGTTGTTATTGCCGTGCTGCTTGGCAAAGCAGCGCTCAAGGCGCCGCAGGCTCTAAACTGCGGCAGACGCGACTGAGAATGGCACGCCGATAGGGACCGCGCCAGTGTCTGGGCGGCCAATGTGCCTTCAACAACAAGGTAAACCCGACAGAACGCCCGCCGTTTACGCCATGAGTGGCGGTAACTGCCGATTTAGCGCCAGCTTTTCCATCACGGCCGTGCCGGTCAAGGCGTAGCCCAAGAGGTTGCCCTGCGCATCGCGGCACAGCACTTTGAGATCAGCGCCCTGCCCTTCGACCTGCCAGTTACCCTCACGGCCTTGTGGTGGTGGCGAGACTACCAACGGGCAAACCGGGGTCTTCACGGTGACCGGCATTGGCCCATAGGCGACTGCCGTAGGTTTGCCGGACAGGGTTTGCGCTAGAGCACGCGCACAGGTCATCAATGGCATCACGTACAACAGGTTGATCCCCGCGACTTCGGCGCAGTCTCCCAAGGCGAAGATGTTGGCGTGTGAAGTGCGCAGCTCGCGATCCACCACCACCCCGCGATTGACCTGCAACCCGGCAGCGGCGGCCAGGTCGGTGCGTGGACGCAGGCCGATGGCCGAGACCACCAGATCGCAAGCAATTACACCGCCGTCCGACAGGTGCGCCTCCAGGCCATCAGCCACACGCTGCAAACGAGTCAATACCGGGCCCAAGTGCAAACGCACACCCAAGCGCTCAAGGCCAGCCTGGACCGCGCCAGCGGCCGCCGGGTGCAGCAAGGTCGGCATCACCTGCTCGCAGGGTGCGACCAGGTCGACCTGAAATCCGCCCAGGCTCATGTCATTGGCGAACTCGCAGCCGATCAGGCCAGCGCCCAGGATCAGCACCCGACGCTTGCCTGCGGCCGCGGCGCGAAAGCGCGCATAGTCCTCCAGGTCGTTGATCGGGAACACCCACTCGCCAGCATCGCCTTCGATCGGCACCTGTACGGTCTGCGCGCCCCAGGCCAGGATCAGGTCGCGGTACTCGACCGCTTCCTCACCGATCCACAAACGCTTGTGGCCAGGGTCGATGCCGCTGATGCGGGTGTGGGTGCGGATCTCGGCCTTGAGCTGCTCGGCCATGGCGCCAGGTTCGGCCATGACCAGGCCCTCGGCGTCCTTGTCCTTGGCAAAGCCGGTGGACAACATCGGCTTGGAGTAAGAACGACCGTCGTCGGCAGTGATCAGCAACAGCGGCGTTTCGCCATCGAGCTTGCGAAACTCCCGGGCCAGGTTGTAGCCCGCAAGGCCGGTACCAATGATCACCACAGGGGACGTCATGTCGTGCTTCCTCGTTCGTTGAATAGGGTTGCGATCAGCCGATGGCGATCATTTCGAAGTCCATCTTGCCCACGCCGCAGTCTGGGCACAGCCAATCTTCGGGTACATCTTCCCAGCGCGTGCCTGGAGCGATGCCGTCATCCGGCCAACCTTCGGCTTCGTCGTAGATCAGGCCACAGACAATACATTGCCACTTCTTCATCAATACCTCCTCGTCAGGCTCAGGCTTGGCGCCGCCGCTTTGTAGGGCCATCGCGGGGCAAGCCCGCTGCCACGTTGTCCCGAACCACAAGGCAAGCGTGTAGCAGGCTTGCCCGCGACTGCAGATTCTTGGCGTGCGCGGCAGCCAGGGGGCTTTGTACTGGCCCTGCCAGCAGTATGCAAGCAGCACGGGCAAACATGCTAAGCTCGCCGCCTCTCTGGCTGTAACAAGCATACCGACGTGTCGTACGAATCCTCGCAAGCAGCCGCTGTCGCGTGGCTGGCGTATTCACAGCTGGCTGCCGACATCGACCAGCCTACCCTCGACTGGCTCTTCGACGAGGGTTCTCTGACCCGCCGTCTGACCGCCCTGTCCCACGATCACTTCTGCGTCACCCCACTGTTCGAGGGCTGGCAGCCCCTGCGTGACGATGAATGCCAGGCCCTGAACCTTGAGCCAGGCGCGCAAGGCTGGGTGCGCGAGGTGTACCTGCGCGGCCACGGCCAGCCGTGGGTATTCGCCCGCAGCGTGGCCGCACGCAGCGCCTTGGAGCGTGGTGGCCTGGATCTGGAAACGCTCGGCAGTCGCTCGCTCGGCGAGCTGCTGTTCTGCGACCAGGCGTTCGTGCGCCACCCCCTGCAAGTGTGTACTTATCCACAGGCCTGGCTGCCGCCTGAAACTGCCGAGAACGGCCTGTGGGGCCGGCGCTCGCGCTTTGAGCGCGATGGCCTCGACCTGCTGGTGGCCGAAGTGTTCCTACCGGCGCTGTGGCAAGCGGACAAGGAGGACAACCGCTGATGTACCTGCAACTGCTCAAGTCGCTCAACCGCCTGCACCCACGCGCCTGGGACTTCGTCCAACTGAGCCGCATGGACCGCCCCATTGGCATCTACCTGCTGTTATGGCCGACCCTGGCTGCGGTGTGGATCGCCGGCAATGGCTCGCCTAGCGTTGCCAACGTACTGATCTTCGGCCTTGGCGTGGTCCTGATGCGCGCGGCGGGTTGCTGCATCAATGATTTTGCCGATCGCAAGGTCGATGGCCACGTCAAACGCACCGCCGACCGCCCCCTTGCCAGCGGCCGAGTGAAATCGCGAGAGGCGCTGGTGCTGTTCGCGATCCTGGTGGGGGTGAGCTTCCTGCTGGTGCTGTGCACCAATGCGCGCACGGTGTGGCTGTCGTTCGGCGCGGTGGCCTTGGCGTTCTGCTACCCGTTCATGAAGCGCTATACCTATTACCCGCAGGTGGTGCTGGGCGCGGCGTACTCCTGGGGTATCCCGATGGCCTTCACCGCAGCGGGCGGCGAGCTGCCGGCCAGCGCCTGGCTGTTGTACATCGCCAACCTGCTGTGGACGGTGGGTTACGACACCTATTACGCGATGGTCGATCGTGATGACGACCTCAAGATCGGCGTGAAATCCACCGCCATCCTGTTTGGCGAAGCGGACCGGGCGATCATCCTGACCTTGCAGATGCTGTCGCTGGGCTGCTTGCTGTTGGCGGGTAACCAGTTCGAGCTGGGCGGTTGGTTCCACCTGGGGCTGCTAGGTGCGGCGTTGTGCTTTGCCTGGGAGTTCTGGTCAACGCGCAAGCTCGATCGCGACTCGTGCTTCAAGGCGTTCCTGCACAATCACTGGGCGGGGTTGCTGGTGTTCATTGGGGTGCTGCTGGATTACGCGTTGCGCTGAATCCACAGTCCGCGTCTAGGCGTAATGCGTGGGAGCGGGCTTGCCCCGCGATGACGACGCCGGGTTCACCGCCGTTATCGGGCAAGCCCGCTCCCACGCAGCTAAATCGCCAGAAAACGCGCTTCAGGGTTTGGCAACGTGCCAAACGTCCTTCATGCCATCACCCGTGGTCTCCCCTGCCTTCTTGTCCTTGACGAAGGTATACAGCGGCTTGCCGTCATAGGCCCACTGCATGCTGCCATCGTCGCGGGTGACGTGGGTCCACTTGCCTTTGGCCGCTTCATCATCCGGCTTGACCATCAACGGCGGCCAGTTCTTGGCACAATCGCCGTTGCACATGGACTTGCCGCCGGCATCCTTGTCGAACGTGTACAGCGTCATGCCGTCATGGTCGACCCACATGCCATCTTTCTCCATGGCATGGTGGGCAGATGCCACGCCCGGCAGTGCCAGCACAGCGAAAAGGGCCATCCAGTTCAGCGTTTTTCGTGTCATTGGATTTCACCGTTTTTGTTCGGGTGTGGGATTTAAAGCCTAGCTCAGTCATCAATACTTGCCGCAACGGCCCACGACATGTCACACGACTGCAATAATTCCGTTATCTAATGCGGGCCAAGACACCGTATCCAGGAGAGGTTTTGAGCATGGTTGGCAGGAACATTCTGATCGTCGACGACGAGGCACCGATTCGCGAGATGATCGCCGTTGCGTTGGAAATGGCCGGCTACGACTGCCTGGAAGCGGAGAATTCGCAACAGGCCCACGCCATCATCGTCGACCGCAAGCCAGACCTGATCCTGCTCGACTGGATGCTCCCGGGCACCTCCGGCATCGAGCTGGCCCGCCGCCTCAAGCGCGACGAGCTGACGGGCGACATCCCGATCATCATGCTGACCGCCAAGGGTGAAGAGGACAACAAGATCCAGGGCCTGGAAGTCGGCGCCGACGACTACATCACCAAGCCCTTCTCGCCGCGCGAGCTGGTGGCCCGGCTCAAGGCCGTGCTGCGTCGTACCGGCCCCAGCGACAGCGAAGCGCCAATCGAAGTCGGTGGCCTGCTGCTCGACCCGATCAGCCACCGCGTGACCATCGATGGCAAGCCGGCCGAGATGGGCCCCACCGAATACCGCCTGCTGCAGTTCTTCATGACCCACCAGGAGCGCGCCTATACCCGTGGCCAGTTGCTCGACCAGGTCTGGGGCGGCAACGTCTATGTCGAGGAGCGCACCGTCGACGTGCACATCCGTCGCCTGCGCAAAGCGCTGGGTGAGGCCTACGAAAATCTGGTACAAACCGTCCGGGGCACCGGCTATCGCTTCTCGACCAAGAGCTGATCGAAGCCCGAGCGCCTAGCTGCACGCTGCTGTACAAGGACCGTCAATTGAACCAGAACTGGCACGCGACCCTGATTCGTCACCTGCTGCTGTTGATCACCGTCTGCCTGATCGGCGGGTTGATCAGCGGCTATTACGGCTGGAGCCTGGCCCTTGGCCTGGCGCTCTACCTGGGTTGGACCCTCAAGCAGTTGCTGCGCCTGCACGACTGGCTGCGCAACCATCAACCCGACGAAGCACCACCCGACGGCTACGGCTTGTGGGGTGAAGTGTTCGACAGCATCTATCACCTGCAACGGCGCGACCAACGTGTGCGCGGTCGGCTGCAGGCCGTGATCGACCGGGTCCAGGAGTCCACCGCCGCGCTGCGCGATGCGGTGATCATGCTCGACAGCGATGGCAACCTGGAGTGGTGGAACCGCGCCGCCGAGACCCTGCTGGGCTTCAAGACCCCGCAGGACGGCGGCCAGCAGGTGACCAACCTGGTCCGTCACCCGCGCTTCAAGGAATACTTCGAAGCGGAGAACTACCTCGAACCGCTGGAAATCCCCTCGCCGATCAACGACCGCATGCGGGTCCAGCTGCATATCACCCGGTATGGCAACAACGAGCATCTGATGCTGGTGCGCGATGTCACGCGCATCCATCAGCTCGAACAGATGCGCAAAGACTTCGTCGCCAACGTCTCCCATGAGTTGCGCACGCCACTGACGGTGATCACCGGCTACCTGGAGACGCTGCTGGACAACGTCGAAGACGTCAACCCGCGTTGGAGCCGGGCGCTGCAGCAGATGAGCCAGCAAGGCTCACGCATGCAGACCCTGCTCAACGACCTGCTGCTGTTGGCCAAGCTCGAAGCCACCGACTACCCCTCGGACAACCAGCCAGTGGCGGTGGATGCCCTGCTCAACGCGATCAAGAGCGATGCACAGGCATTGTCCGGGCCGCGTAACCAGCGGATCAGCCTGGAGGCGGCGCCCGGGGTTCATCTCAAGGGCAGCGAGTCGGAGCTGCGTAGCGCGTTTTCCAACCTGGTGTTCAATGCGGTCAAGTACACCCAGGATGAAGGCCACATCCGTATTCGCTGGTGGGCGGACGAGCAAGGCGCGCATCTGTCGGTACAAGACTCGGGGATGGGCATCGATGCCAAGCATTTGCCGCGCCTGACCGAGCGTTTCTACCGGGTCGACTCGAGCCGCAACTCCAACACTGGCGGCACCGGGCTGGGCTTGGCGATCGTCAAGCATGTGCTGTTGCGCCATCGTGGCCGGTTGGAGATCAGCAGTGTACTGGGGCATGGCAGTACCTTCACCTGCCACTTTGCGCCGGGACAGCTGGTGTCCAACAAAGCATAAGCGCCAAGCATCGCTGGGGCCGCTACGCGGTCCATCCCAGCGCTTCGGCGCCCCGACCAGCCAGCTCCACCGCAGCATACCCTTTGCTTTTGCGGCCTCAGCCGCTACATTGGCTGTCCTGTGCCAGCCTCTGCTGGCACTTGTTTTTCATCCTTTTTGAAGACGGACCCCGTAAAACCCCATCATGGACCCTTCCCCTGGTATCAGCTTCACCTCTCTGTTTGCCGACTTCGGCATGATTCTTTTTGCGCTGTTCCTGGTCTTGCTCAACGGCTTTTTCGTTGCCGCCGAGTTCGCCATGGTCAAGCTGCGCTCCACCCGCGTCGAGTCGATCGCCGAACTGCATGGCTGGCGTGGCAGCATCCTGCGCAAGGTGCACAACCAACTGGACGCCTACCTGTCGGCCTGCCAGCTGGGTATCACCCTGGCCTCGCTGGGCTTGGGCTGGGTCGGTGAACCTGCGTTCGCCCACTTGCTCGAACCGCTGTTGGCCTACCTTGGCGTCGATACGCCAGAGTTGATCAAGGGCATCTCGTTCTTCGTCGCCTTCTTCGTCATCTCCTACCTGCATATCGTGGTCGGCGAGCTGGCGCCCAAGTCGTGGGCGATCCGCAAACCCGAGCTGCTGTCGCTGTGGACGGCAGTGCCGCTGTACGTGTTCTACTGGGCGATGTACCCGGCCATCTACCTGCTCAACGCCAGCGCCAACACCATCTTGCGCATTGCTGGCCAGGGCGAGCCTGGGCCGCACCATGAGCATCACTACAGCCGCGAAGAGCTCAAGCTGATCCTGCACTCCAGCCGCGGCCAGGACCCTAGCGACCAAGGCATGCGCGTGCTGGCCTCGGCCGTGGAGATGGGCGAGCTGGAAGTGGTCGACTGGGCCAACTCCCGCGAAGACATGATCAGCCTCGATGCCAAGGCGCCGCTGAAGGAAATCCTGGCGATGTTCCGCCGGCACAAGTTCAGCCGTTACCCGGTGTACGACGCCGAGCGTGAGGAGTTCACCGGCCTCTTGCACATCAAGGACCTGTTGCTGGAGCTGGCCGACCTGGACCACATCCCCGGCACCATCGACCTGGAAGACTTGTGCCGGCCGCTGGAGCGTGTGTCCCGCCACATGCCGCTGTCGCAGCTGCTGGAGCAGTTCCGCAAGGGCGGTGCACACTTCGTGCTGGTCGAGGAAGCCGATGGCAAGGTGATCGGTTACCTGACCATGGAGGACGTACTGGAAGTGCTGGTTGGCGACATTCAGGACGAGCACCGCAAGACCGAGCGCGGCATCCTCGCTTACCAGCCAGGCAAATTGCTGGTGCGTGGTGATACACCGCTGTTCAAGGTCGAGCGTTTGCTCGGCGTGGACCTTGACCACATCGAGGCGGAGACCCTGGCAGGCTTGGTGTACGAGACGCTCAAGCGGGTGCCTGAGGAAGAAGAACTGCTCGAGGTCGAAGGGCTGCGGATCATCATCAAGAAGATGAAAGGGCCGAAGATCGTGCTGGCCAAGGTGCTCAAGCTCGACTGACCCGTTGGGGCCGCTTTTTTGCGGCCCATCGCAGCGGTTCGGCGCCCCGACAAGCCAGCTCCTACAGGCAGCCCAGATACCTCGCTGCCTTGCACCAAATGGGGCTGTAAAGCGGCCCCCCATTCTCAGGGGTTACCGGCAGTGAAATTCGGTAGCCCGCCAAGCGGCCGGTCGAACTGATACGGAATCGACTCCAGCGACAACCCGACATTACGCTGCACGACAAAATGCAGGTGCGGCCCGCTGCTGTTACCGGTATTGCCCGACTTGGCCAGGACCTCGCCCTGCCCCACCCGCTGACCTTCCCCCACCACCACCGATCCGCGCATCAGGTGCAGGTACACCCCCATGGTGCCGTCCGGGTGCAGGATGCGCACAAAATTGCCGGAAGGATGGGTGCCGCGTCCGCTCTGGCTGTTCTCAATCTTCACCACCACCCCGCCACGCGCCGCGACGATAGGCGTACCTTCAGGCATGGCAATGTCCATGGCGTAGCGGCCTTTGGCGCCAAAATGGCTGTAGCGACCGTTCGGCCCTTGGGTCAGACGGAATGGCCCACCCCGCCAGGGGAACGGGTAGCGAAACGCCTGGGGGCGCTGCACCGGGTCGCCCATGGCATAGTTCAACTTGCTCTGATAGCCCAGCTTCGCGCCTGGCCGCACCTTCACCACGCTTAGCACCTGGGTCGAGCGCGGCGGTAGCACGCGCCGGACAATACGCGGTGCATTGCCGCCAAGGGCATTGCTCAGGCGCAGCAGTCGTAACTCGACCTCAACAGGTGCGAATAGCTCGTTACGCGCCGAAAACCGAACGCCTCCTGCGAAGGCCTCAGTGTTTAGGCGTACCTGGCCTTCCAAACGTTCGACCATCGGTTCGCGGAAAATCAGAGGTTTGGCGCCCGCGCTCGGCCGCTCGGAATAGGACACCACTCCGAATTCGTCAGTGGTCTTGTAGATGGTCATGCCCAGGCTCGACGCTGAGGCCAGGAGCAAGGCACAAAACAGCAGCAGGCGGCTGGGCATGATAGTGGCTTTTTGACAGGTTAGATCTGTCGAAGCCTAGCAGCCCAGTACCGGGGTGTAGGTGCAGTTGGTCGCCTGGATCAGGCAGTGCGCGCCTCATCGCGGGGCAAGCTCGCTGCCACGAGCTGGGCTTGCCCCGCGATGAGTCCTGAACCGGCGCTCAAGCGCCCGGGGTGAAGTGCTTCTGGGTAGTCCCGCGGGCAATCAGCCGCGACAGGTAGTCGAGCTTCTGCGCATCCTGGTCGACGAACTTGAACGTCAGCTGCAACCAGTCGCTCTCTGGCTTGGGCTCCAGCGCTGCTACGGCATGCAGATAGCCGTTGAGCCGCGCCACCTCGGCGTTCTCACCCTGCTCCAGGTCCAGCACCGCGCCTTCCAACACTTGTGGCAGATTGGCGCTACGACGCACGACCAGCAGCGCCTCCTTGAGGCTCAACGCCTTGATCACGCATTGCTGGGTGCCGCTGGACAAACGCAACTGGCCTTGGCCGCGCCCGCTCTGCGCAGCGGCAGCCGCCGTACGCGGTGTCGGGGCATTGATCAGCGGTTTGGCAGCTGCTGGAGCCGGCGCTGGCGCGACTTTGGCCGCTTCAGGCCGTCCACCGGTCAGGGCGCTGAGCGAATCGTTGGCGAACGCCGAATTGACCCGCGCCGGCCCACCTGCCAGCAGGCTGTCCAGCTTGCCGATCTTGCTCAGCGACTTCTTCACCTTGGTCAGCAGCTGCTCGTTGGTGAACGGTTTGCCGACGAAGTCGGAAACGCCGGCCTGAATCGCCTGAATAACGTTTTCCTTGTCACCGCGGCTGGTCACCATGATGAACTGCAGGGCTTTCATTTCAGGCTGCTGGCGGCACCAGGTGAGCAGTTCGAGGCCAGACATCTCCGGCATCTCCCAGTCGCACAGGACCAGGTCGTAGGTTTCCTTGCTCAGCATCGCCATGGCCTTGCGACCGTTGACCGCGTCTTCGATGACCATGCCGGGGAAGGCATTGCGCAGGCACTTCTTTACCAGGTCACGGATGAACGGCGCGTCATCCACAACCAGCACATTGACTTTACTCATCAACACTCCTCTTGATCCCGACTAGCATACCGCTGACTGATGGCCATTTGCCAAACCACTGGTCACGCCGGGAGTTCTCACATTGTTCGCGGGTGCCTGCTGGCTGCTCGACCGCAAACGAAAACGCCCGGCACAGGCCGGGCGTTCATGCTCGGGAGCAATCCTATTTATCGTCCGATTCAGCCGGAACATTAGCGATTTCAACCTCGACCCCGGCGTTGCCTTCGACTTCCGCCTTCATCCGCTTGAGGCCCAGGTGGCGCACGTCAGTGCCGCGCACCAGGTAGATCACCAGCTCGGCGATGTTGCGTGCGTGGTCGCCGATCCGCTCCAGCGAACGCAGGGCCCAGATCACGCTGAGGACACGCGAGATCGAACGCGGGTCTTCCATCATGTAGGTGACCAGCTCGCGCAGGGCAGTCTTGTATTCGCGGTCGATGGTCTTGTCGTACTGGGCCACCGACAGGGCCAGCTCGGCATCGAAGCGGGCGAACGCGTCCAGCGCGTCACGGACCATGTTGCGCACCTGATCGCCAATGTGGCGCACCTCGACGTAGCCGCGCGGCGACTCGCCTTCCTCGCACAGCTGGATGGCGCGACGGGCGATCTTGGTCGACTCGTCACCGATGCGTTCCAGGTCGATCACCGACTTGGAGATGCTGATGATCAAGCGCAGGTCGGACGCCGCAGGCTGGCGACGAGCGAGGATGCGCACGCATTCCTCGTCGATGTTGCGCTCCATCTGGTTGATCTGTTCATCGACTTCACGCACCTGCTGAGCCAGGCCAGAGTCGGCTTCGATCAGCGCAGTGACCGCGTCGTTGACCTGCTTCTCGACCAGCCCACCCATCGCCAGGAGGTGGCTGCGAACCTCTTCAAGCTCGGCGTTGAACTGCTGGGAGATGTGATGGGTAAGGCTTTCTTTGTTGATCATGCGTTCGCTCCGCGAGCTGCAAGCTTCAAGTGTGTTCGTGTGGGAGCGGGCTTGCCCGCAAAGCAGGCGCCTACGGCGCATGGCATGGGCTTCGCCCTTGTTCGCGGGCCAGCCCGCTCCCACAGGGTCCGAGTCGTTCCTGCGGCCTCTAGCCGTAACGACCGGTGATGTAGTCTTCGGTCTGTTTCTTCGCCGGGTTGGTGAACAGCGTATCGGTATCACCGAACTCGATCAGTTTGCCCATGTACATGAACGCGGTGTAGTCCGAGACACGCGCCGCCTGTTGCATGTTGTGGGTAACGATGACGATGGTGTACTTGGATTTCAATTCGTAGATCAGCTCTTCGACCTTCAAGGTCGAGATCGGGTCGAGTGCCGAGCACGGCTCATCGAGCAGCAGCACTTCAGGCTCGACGGCAATGGTACGGGCGATGACCAAACGTTGCTGCTGACCACCGGACAGGCCCAGCGCCGACTCGTGCAGGCGGTCCTTGACCTCATCCCACAGGGCCGCGCCCTTGAGTGCCCACTCAACGGCCTCATCGAGGGTGCGTTTCTTGTTGATGCCCTGGATGCGCAGGCCGTAGACCACGTTTTCATAAATGGTCTTGGGGAACGGGTTAGGCTTCTGGAACACCATGCCGACCCGCCGACGCAGCTCGGCGACGTCTTCGCCCTTGCGGTAGATGTTGTTGCCGTACAGGTTGATCTCGCCTTCGACGCGGCAGCCATCGACCAAGTCGTTCATGCGGTTGAACGTGCGCAGCAGGGTCGACTTACCGCAGCCGGACGGGCCGATGAAGGCGGTCACGCGCTGCTTGGGGATGTTCATGCTGACGTCGAACAACGCCTGCTTGTCGCCGTAGTACAGGGACAGACCGGGCACTTCGATGGCCACGGTCTCTTCGGCCAGGCGCAGGCTCTGCTTGTCGCGACCCAGGGCCGACATGTCGATGCCGTGGGTGTGGGATTCTTGCTGCATGGTCAACTCCATACGCTATCAATTCGTTTCAAAGCGCCGCCCGGCTCGCGGGCGGCATGCTTGCTAATCAGACTCAGTGGTCGAGCGCCTTGTACTTCTCGCGCAGGTGGTTACGGATCCACACCGCCGAAAGGTTGAGGGTGGCGATCACCAGCACCAGCAACAGCGCAGTGGCGTACACCAGCGGTCGCGCGGCCTCGACGTTCGGGCTCTGGAAGCCGACGTCATAGATGTGGAAGCCCAGGTGCATGATCTTCTGGTCCAGGTGCAGGTAAGGGTAGTTACCGTCCACTGGCAGCGATGGCGCCAGCTTGACCACACCCACCAGCATCAGCGGCGCCACTTCACCGGCGGCACGTGCCACGGCGAGGATCATGCCGGTCATCATCGCCGGGCTGGCCATTGGCAGAACAATCTTCCACAGCGTCTCGGCCTTGGTCGCGCCGAGGGCCAGCGAGCCCTCGCGCACGGTCCGCGGGATCCGCGCCAGACCTTCTTCGGTGGCCACGATCACCACCGGCACGGCCAGCAGGGCCAGGGTCAACGAAGCCCACAGCAGACCTGGAGTCCCCAGGGTTGGCGCCGGCAGGGCTTCAGGGAAGAACAGCCGGTCGATCGAACCACCCAGCACGTAGACGAAGAAGCCCAGGCCGAACACGCCGTAGACGATCGCCGGAACACCCGCCAGGTTGTTCACCGCGATGCGGATCAGCCGCGTTACCGGGCCCTGGCGGGCATATTCACGCAGGTACACCGCAGCCAGCACGCCGAACGGGGTGACGATCACGGCCATGATCAGGGTCATCATCACCGTACCGAAGATGGCCGGGAAGATACCGCCCTCGGTGTTGGCTTCACGCGGGTCGTCGCTCAAGAACTCCCAGACCTTGGCAAAGTAGGTGCCCAGCTTGGTGAAGGTACCCATGCCGTTTGGCTGATAGGCATGCACCACCTTGTCCAGGTTGATCTCGACTTCGCGGCCATTGCCATCACGGGCAACCAGGCTGTCACGGCTGAACTCGCTGTGCAGCGCGCCCAGGCGGTCTTCGATGGCCTTGTAGCGGCTGTTCAGCTCGGCGCGCTCGGCGTCCATGTCCGCCTGAGCAGCGGCGTCCAGCTTGCCGTCGAGCTCAAGCTTACGGCTGTGCAGGCGCAGGCGCTCCAGGCCATGGTTGATCGCGCCGATGTCTTTCTTCTCAAGGGTCTGCAGCTCGCCGGCCAGTTTGCTGGCACGCTTGAGGCGCGCTTGCAGTTCGGTCCAGGCCGCTTGGCCTTCGGCGACGACCTTGCCGTTCTCCTTGACGCTGACCAGGTAGCCGTAGAAGTTGCCCCATTCGCGACGCTCCAGGGCGATCAGTTCGGCGGGGGTGGTTTGATCCACCAGCCAGTCACCGACCACCCAGGTGAAGTCGCTGCCATTGAGGTCGCGGTTGCCGACCTTGATCAGCTCGCGGGTCATGAACTCCGGGCCGTTATCCGGCACCGGCAGACCGGCGCCCTTCAAGCGCGCCAGCGGTACTTCTTCCTTCTGTACCACTTCACCGATGACTACATGATCAGCCTGGCCCGGCACCTTATAGGTGGCCTGGATCAGGTCGGCCGGCCAGAAGTGGCCCAGGCCACGCACGGCGATCACCGCCAGCAGGCCCACGGTCATGATCACTGCGATGGCGACCGCGCCACCGCTGATCCAGACGCCGGGGGCGCCGCTCTTGAACCAGCCTTTGAGGGAATCCTTTTTCACGGATCTCTACCTTTCTATCAAAGCGACGAGTATTTCTTGCGCAGACGCTGACGAATCAGCTCGGCCAGGGTGTTCATCACGAAGGTGAACATCAGCAGTACCAGCGCGGCGAGGAACAGCACGCGGTAGTGGCTGCCGCCGACTTCCGACTCGGGCATCTCCACCGCGACGTTGGCGGCCAGGGTACGCATGCCTTCAAACAGGTTCATTTCCATGACCGGGGTGTTACCGGTGGCCATCAACACGATCATGGTCTCGCCCACTGCACGGCCCATGCCGATCATCAGCGCCGAGAAGATACCCGGGCTGGCCGTGAGGATGACCACGCGGGTCAGGGTTTGCCAGGGCGTGGCACCCAGCGCCAGCGAACCCAGGGTCAGGCTGCGTGGCACGCTGAACACGGCGTCTTCGGCGATCGAGTAGATGTTCGGGATCACCGCGAAGCCCATGGCGATACCGACTACCAGGGCGTTGCGCTGGTCGTAGGTGATGCCCAGGTCGTTGCTGATCCACAGGCGCATGTCGCCGCCGAACCACCAGGTTTCAATGAACGGGCTCATGTACAGGGCGAACC
Source organism: Pseudomonas sp. xss_2 (assembly GCF_043104195.1). Classification (NCBI taxonomy): domain Bacteria; kingdom Pseudomonadati; phylum Pseudomonadota; class Gammaproteobacteria; order Pseudomonadales; family Pseudomonadaceae; genus Pseudomonas; species Pseudomonas sp. xss_2. The sequence continues at coordinate 169,521 of NZ_JBICKL010000081.1, read as the reverse complement.
AGCCGGTGAATAGGATCACCGGGATCAAAATCGCGGCTTCCCAGCCATCCGGCACACGCAGGCGCAGCGATTCCGGCAGGCGGCTCCAGGTGAAGCCGGCCAGCAAGATACCGATCGGCATCAACAGGAACAGGCTGAACACACCCGGCAGGTGGCCTTCAAGGTACGGTGCGAGGAACAGGCCGGCGAAGAAGCCGAGGATCACCGTCGGCATCGCTTCCATCAGCTCGATCACCGGCTTGACCTTGCGGCGCATGCCAGGGGCCATGAAGTAGGCCGTGTAGATCGCTGCGGCAATGGCCAGCGGCGCCGCCAGGATCATCGCGTAGAACGCGGCCTTGAGGGTACCGAAGGTCAGTGGCGAAAGGCTCAGCTTAGGCTCGAAGTCGGTGTTCGATGCAGTCGACTGCCAAACGTACTTGGGCTCGTCGTAGTTCTCGTACCAGACCTTGCTCCACAGTGCGCTCCAGGACACTTCCGGGTGCGGGTTCTTCAGGCTCAAGGGCAGCAGCTTGCCGCCTTCTTCGATGAAGATACGGTTGGCGCGTGGCGACAGCGCGAGGATACCCGCACCTTCGGCGGCAGGCTCGACCAGCAGGGTACGATGCGCGGTGCTGTGGAACACGCCGAGCTTGCCGGCGCTGTCCAGGGCGATGAAACCTTTGCGGCGCTCTTCGGCGTCGATCTGCACCACCGGGGCGTTGCCCATCTGGAAGCTGCGAATCAGCTTGAAGCGCTGCTCGCCATCCGAGTCGCGGGCCATGAACCACTGGCTCAGGCCACCTTTGGAATCACCGAAGATCAGCGAGATACCGCCGACCAGCTGGGCACTGGCGGTGATCTCGGCCTGGCCGTCGTCGAGCAGCTTGTAGCGACCGTTGAGGCTCTTGTCGCGCAGGCTGAACACGTCGGCCTGGGCGCGACCGTTAACCACATACAGCCATTGTTGGCGCGGGTCGATGAAGATCGCCTTCACCGGCTCGGTCATTTGCGGCAGGTCGATGCGGTTCTGCTCGCTGGTGACCTCGCCGGTCATCATGTTCTCTTCGCGAGTCAGCTGGGTCACCAGCAGTTGCGAACCGTGCGAACCGGCTACCGTCACGGTTTCGCCGTTGACGTTGACGCTGACGTGCTCAAGCGCGCGGCCCTGCTCGTCGAGCACGAACGGTTCCTGGCCATACGGGAAATCGATGCCAGGGGTAATGGTCTTCTTGTTGTCCGGGTAGGTGATCTTGTAGGTGTGGTGGAACACCACCGCCTGACCATTGGACAAGCCCAGCACGATTAGCGGGCTACCCGGCTGGTCGGTACTGATCGACGTCACCTGGGCACCTGCCGGAACGGGCAGGTTCACGCGATTGATTTCAGCACCGCTCTTGGTGTCGAAAAACAGCGCCTGGCCTTTATCGGACACACGCATGCCGACCAGGTTTTGCTCCTCGAGGGCGATCATCAGCGGTTTGCCGGCATCCTGCTGCAGCCAGGTCGGCTCCAGGGCCTTCTTGCTGGTCAGTTCGGCGCCCTGGAACAGTGGCAGCACGACATAGGCCAGATAGAAGAAGATCAGGGTGATTGCCGCCAGCACGGCAAGCCCGCCCACCAGTACATACCAGCGGGTCAGGCGATCCTTGAACGCACGCATTTTGCGCTTGCGTTGCAACTCGGGCGTATTGAAATCAATCCGCACGGGGGGAGAATTTTGGGTCATGGTGGAGTTGGCCAGATCATTCATGCGCACACCCTAGCGGTCCCGTATTACAAAAACATGACAGTGCATTGACGCAAAAAAGCCCGCCGCTCAGGAGTTCTGGCTTCGGACCGAGAATGGGTGGGAGGGCTAGCCGCAGGCCAGCCCTCACCGGGGTCTCACTTACTTCTTGGCAACGTTACCGTTGTGCGACAGACCGAGGTCCGCCATGGCCTTGTCGACCACTTTCTTCGGCAATGGGATGTAGCCATCCTTGACCACGACCTGCTGGCCAGCTTGCGACAGGACCAGCTTGATGAACTCGGCGTCCAGCGGGGCCAGAGGCTTGTTCGGCGCCTTGTTGACGTAGACGTAGAGGAAGCGCGACAGCGGGTAGGTGCCGTTCAGGGCGTTGCTTTCGTTGTCTTCAACGAACTCGCCGCCTTCTTTCTTGGCCAGGGCTACAGTCTTGACGCTGGCGGTCTTGTAACCGATGCCCGAGTAGCCGATGCCGTTCAGCGAGCTGCTGATCGACTGCACGACCGAAGCCGAGCCAGGCTGTTCATTGACGTTAGGCTTGAAGTCGCCTTTGCACAGTGCTTCTTCCTTGAAGTAGCCGTAGGTGCCGGATACCGAGTTACGGCCGAACAGCTGCACTGGCTTGTTGGCCAGGTCGCCAGTCACGCCCAGGTCGCCCCAGGTTTTCACGTCGGCTTTGCCGCCGCACAGGCGAGTCGAGGAGAAGATCGCATCGACCTGCGCCATGGTCAGGCCCTTGATCGGGTTGTCCTTGTGCACGAATACGGCCAGGGCGTCGACGGCAACCGGGATGGCGGTTGGCTTGTAGCCGTACTTCTGCTCGAAGGCCTGCAGCTCGACGTCCTTCATCTTGCGGCTCATCGGGCCGAGGTTGGCGGTGCCTTCGGTCAGCGCGGGTGGCGCGGTGGAGGAGCCGGCCGCCTGGATCTGGATGTTTACGTTCGGATATTCCTTCTTGTAGGCCTCGGCCCACAGCGTCATCAGGTTGGCGAGGGTGTCGGAACCTACGCTGGAGAGGTTGCCCGAAACACCGGTGGTCTTGGTGTAGGTCGGGATTGCTGGGTCGACAGCGGCTACCGCATTGGCGGTGGCAACGCCAGCGGCGGCGAAGGTAAGGGCCGCCATCAAACGCTTCAGTTTCATGCCTTGCTCCTAGCAGGAATATTTGGGGTGTTGGATGGATCGGGCCCAAGTATCTGCAGGCCGCATGAACACGATATGACTCCAATGTGACAATTGGATGAAAGGCCATCACCGCGAATGCGGGATGGCCTTTCAGGATGTTTCAAGGCTATGCGGTGGTTGGGGCCGCTTTGCGGCCCATCGCAGGCAAGCCAGCTCCTACAGGGGCCGCGCAAGCCATGAGGTTGGCTCAATGCCTGTAGGAGCTGGCTTGCCTGCGATGGGCTGCAAAGCAGCCCCAAATCCTCAAGCCTTACCGATTACTCAGCGCTTGTTCGCCAACAGGTAAAGCCCCACCAACAGACCAACGGCACACAACCCCGCCACATAGTAAGCAGGCGCCATCGGGCTAAGCTTGAGCAACGCAGTCACCACCATCGGCGTCAGGCCACCGAAAATGGCGTAGGCGACGTTGTAGGAGAACGACAACCCACTGAACCGCACCACCGCCGGGAACGCCTTGACCATCACATAAGGCACAGCGCCAATTACCCCGACGCACAGGCCCGTCAGCGCGTACAGCGGGAACAGCAGGTCCGGCCGAGTCGGCAGGCTGTGGTAGAACGTCCACGAGGTCACCAGCAACGCCAGGCTGCCGATCACGAAGACCCGCCCAGCACCAAAGCGATCCGCCAGGCTGCCGGAACCAATGCAGCCCAGGCTGAGCAGCACGATCGCCAGGCTGTTGGCCTTGAGCGAGTCGGTCGGGCTGATGTGATAGAGACTCTGCAGCAGTGCCGGGGTCATCAGGATCACCACCACGACGCCAGCCGACAGCAGCCAGGTCAGCAGCATCGACAGGATGATCGCCCCGCGGTGATCACGCAGCACCGCGCGCAGTGGCAGCTCTTCAGCCAGCGCCTTGCGCTGCTGCATCTCGGCGAACACTGGGGTCTCGTGCAACCAGCGGCGCAGGTAGACCGCGAACAGGCCGAACACACCACCGAGCAGGAACGGAATCCGCCAGGCGTAATCCGCCACTTCCTCGACGGTATAAACCGTGTTGATCAGCGTCGCTACCAGCGAGCCCAGCAAAATCCCGGCGGTAAGCCCGGCAGTCAGCGTGCCGCAGGCGTAGCCGGTGTTGCGCGCCGGCACATGCTCGGAGACGAACACCCAGGCGCCCGGCACCTCTCCACCAATCGCCGCGCCCTGAATGACCCGCATCAACAGCAGCAGGATCGGCGCCCACAGGCCGATCTGCGCGTAGGTTGGCAGCAGGCCCATGATCAGCGTCGGCAGGGCCATCATGAAGATGCTCAAGGTGAACATCTTCTTGCGCCCCAGCAGGTCGCCGAAGTGCGCCATGACGATGCCGCCGAGCGGGCGCGCCAGGTAACCGGCAGCAAAGATGCCGAAGGTCTGCATCAGGCGTAGCCATTCGGGCATGTCCGGCGGGAAGAACAGCTTGCCCACCACCGTGGCGAAGAACACGAAGATGATGAAGTCGTAGAACTCCAGCGCGCCGCCCAGGGCGGACAATGAGAGCGTCTTGTAGTCACTGCGGGTCAGCGGCCGCGAGGGCTGCTCGATACTGCTGGGCACGGAGGTCATCGATTATCTCTTGTAGGTCGTGCAGGCCGCTTGGCACGCGGCTTCTGGATTGGTGAGCAGCGAAGATAGCAAATTGGCGCGCTACGCTCATAGCGATACAAAAACACTACAGATATTCATGAATGCGCGGTCGTCGCTGGCTGTGAGGCTCTATATACTGCCCATTCGTAGCAAAAGGTTGCTCCCGATGTGGGATGTTGTGCGAAAACGCCGGTCACTATGCTCAGGCGGTTTCGCAGAGTTTCCCTTCGGCCGCCCTGCGAAGCGAAATCAGCGTAGTATGTTTTTAGCTGAATCGATTTCTCGGCGTCCTTCATTGCGCCAACCAACGAAGCGTCACGGGTCAGAGGCCCCACGGCATGATTGAGCTCGAACAAGAAGATCCTATCCCGCAGGGCGACCTGGCCTTGCAAATTACTGCGTTACCCCGCGAAACCAACGGCTTTGGTGACATCTTCGGTGGCTGGCTGGTCGCGCAGATGGACCTGGCCGGCACCGCCATGGCCAGCCGTGTCGCAGGCGGCCGGGTGGCCACCGTGGCGATCGACCGCATGGCCTTCCTGGTCCCGGTAGCGGTAGGCGCACAACTGTCCTTCTATACCCAGACTCTGGAAATCGGCCGCAGCTCGATCCAGATGATGGTCGAAGTGTGGAGCGACGATCCGCTGTCCAGCGAATGGCGCAAGGTCACCGAAGCGGTGTTCGTGTTCGTCGCCATCGATGGCAGTGGCCGTACCCGTTCTGTGCCTCGTCGCTGAGCCTGGCTGGCGGTAAACTCGTTGCAAGGCAAAAGGTCCAAGGCCTACATGCAATCAACGAGACAAGCGTATGGCTAATTTCAAGGTCGAAACCGAGCTCCACGGCGAGCTCAATTGCTGGCGTATCAGCAGCGCTCATGCCGAACTACTGATCGCCCAGCAAGGCGCGCAGATCCTCAGCTATCAGCGAATCGGCGAGCCGCCGTTGCTGTGGCTGAGCGACCAGGCAATCTTCCGCCAGGGTAAATCCGTGCGCGCCGGGGTACCGGTGTGCTGGCCGTGGTTTGGCAACTTGCAGCGCAACCCCGAATCCGTCCAAGCCATGTATAAAGGCGACCAGGCTCCGGCCCACGGGTTGGCGCGCGGACGCGACTGGCAATTGCGCAGGGTCGAAGAGGTCGGCGCCAACCTTCAGATCGAGTTCGAACTGCCCGAGGCGCAAGGCGATCTGCCCGGCTGGGCGCATGAGGTCGAGTTGAAGCTGCTGATCGAACTGGGTGAGCAATTGCGCGTGACCCTGACCAGCTACAACCTGGGCAACGACAGCGTGACCATCAGCCAGGCCCTGCACAGCTACTTCGCCGTCAGCGACGTACGCCAGGCGCGCGTTGAGGGTGTGCAGGGGCTGGACTACATCGAGACCCTGGCCGATTGGCAGCAGCGCACGCAAACCGGCGCGCTGGGCTTTGCCGGGGAGACCGACCGGATCTATCTGCACACCCCTGAGCGCTTGAGCATTGTCGACCCGCACTGGAATCGACGGATTACCCTGGCCAGCAGCGGCTCGCGCTCGGCAGTGATCTGGAACCCGTGGACCGAGCGAGCCAAGGAGCTGGCGGACATGGCCGATGATGGCTGGCAGCGGATGCTGTGCATCGAGACGGCGAATGTCTGGGATGATGTGGTGGTGCTCAGGCCTGGGGCGAGTCATGCCCTAAGCGTGGTGATTGGCAGCGAGGCGCTCTGATCTGACCGACCTCATCGCGGGGCAAGCCCTCTCCCACGCCAGCCTCCTGATGACGTGGGCTGCGTGGGAGAGGGCTTGCCCCGCGATGAGGCCGGCCCAGATACCATCAGAGGTCGGCATCCTCCACCACCCTCACCTGCCCTGCATCCAGCGCATACGCCGCATCCGCTAGGTCATTGCTGACGGTTTCCACCTTCAACGTCCCGCTGACCCACAGCGGCGTATAGATGTCATCGATCTTCAACCCGTGCGGATAGCGCACCAGCACCAGCTGGTTGGGCGGCGGCGGCGGCACGTGGATGCAGGCCCCTGGATACGGCACCAGGAAGAACAATGTGCTGTTGCCCTTGGCATCGCTCTCCAGCGGCACCGGATACCCACCCAGGCGAATCTGTTTACCATTCATCGCCGCTACGGTCTTGGTCGAGTACATCACCGCCGGCAAGCCTTTGCTCTGCTTGAGGCCGCCCTTGTCGGTGAAGGTGCCCATAGCTTCCGGCGAGTTGTGATCGATTTCCGGCATCAGCTCCAGCGCCTTCTGGTCCGACTTGGGCATCAGTTCGAGCCAGTCGGTTTCAGGCAGTTCGGCGTGAGCCAGGCTAGCTACCAGCAACATCGGGATAAGGAAAAACGCACGCATAAAAAATGCCCGGCAACTCAGGTGGAATTGCCGGGCATTCTATCTGGAATCAGCGTTTCTTGATCAGACCGTAGATCACCAGGAGCACGACGGCGCCAACCAGTGCGCCGAAGAAGCCTGCCGCTTGCCCGGCCTGGTAGATGCCCAATGCCTGGCCGCCATAGGTGGCCAGCAGGGAGCCGGCGATACCCAGCAGGATGGTCATGATCCAGCCCATGCTGTCGTCCCCAGGCTTGAGGAAGCGGGCCAGCAGGCCGACGATCAGGCCGATGAAGATGGTTCCAATGATGCCCATGGCAATCCCTCTGATATGAAGATGAAACAAGCCAAAGCCTAGTCAGCGCTTTGGCTTGTTGCCATTTCAGAGGCCTTGCTGGCCACAGAGGTTCAATCAGCCGGCGATCAACGCCTCAACTTCGGCGATCTTGTCTTGCAGGGTGGCCATGTCCGAGCAACGCAGGGTGGCGTGACCGACCTTGCGGCCAACCTTGAAGGCCTTGCCATAGTGGTGCAGGTGGCAGTCGTCGAGGGCGACGATCTTGTCCACTGCCGGCACTTCGCCGATGAAGTTGAGCATGGCGCTCTCGCCGACCTTGGCAGTCGAGCCCAGCGGCAAGCCGGCAATGGCGCGCAGGTGGTTCTGGAACTGGCTGCACTCGGCGCCTTCGATGGTCCAGTGCCCCGAGTTGTGCACGCGTGGGGCGATTTCGTTGGCTTTCAGGCCACCGTCGACCTCGAAGAACTCGAATGCCATCACGCCAACATAGTCGAGCTGCTTGAGCACACGACCGACGTAGTCTTCAGCCAGCGACTGCAGCGGGTGGTCTTCGCTGGCCACCGACAAGCGCAGGATGCCGCTCTCGTGGGTGTTGTGCACCAACGGGTAGAAGCGGGTTTCGCCATCGCGGCCACGCACGGCCACCAGCGACACTTCGCCCGTGAACGGCACGAAGCCTTCCAGCAGGCATGGCACGCTGCCCAGTTCGGCAAAAGTGCCGACCACGTCTTCAGCGCTGCGCAGCACCTTCTGGCCCTTGCCGTCGTAACCCAGGGTGCGGGTCTTGAGCACAGCTGGCAGGCCAATGCTGGCGACTGCCGCATCGAGGTCCGCCTGGGACAGGATGTCGGCGAACGCCGGGGTGGGGATGCCCAGGTCGCGGAACATGCTCTTTTCGAACAGGCGGTCACGGGCGATGCGCAGCGCTTCGGCGCTCGGGTACACCGGGACGAACTGCGAGAGGAAGGCCACGGTCTCGGCCGGGACGCTTTCGAACTCGAAGGTGACCAGGTCGACTTCGTCGGCCAACTGGCGCAGATGGTCCTGGTCGCCGTAGTCGGCACGCAGGTGCTCGCCCAATGGCGCGGCGCAAGCGTCCGGCGCCGGGTCGAGGAAAGCGAAGTTCATGCCCAGCGGAGTGCCCGCCAGGGCCAGCATGCGGCCCAACTGGCCGCCACCGATTACACCGATCTTCATGTCGTAAGCCTCAAGCCTGACGCGGGTCAGGATTGTCCAGGACGGTTTCGGTCTGCTCCGTGCGGAACTGCTTGAGCGCCGCGTGGAACTGCGGGTGCTTGGCACCGAGAATGCTCGCCGACAGCAGTGCGGCATTGATCGCGCCAGCCTTGCCGATGGCCAGGGTGGCAACCGGAATACCGGCTGGCATCTGTACGATCGACAGCAGCGAGTCGACGCCCGACAGCATCGACGACTGCACTGGCACGCCGAGCACCGGCAGGTGAGTCTTGGCGGCGCACATGCCTGGCAGGTGGGCGGCGCCACCGGCACCGGCGATGATCACCTCGATGCCGCGGCCTTCGGCCTCATCGGCATACTGGAACAGCAGATCCGGGGTGCGGTGGGCGGAAACCACCTTCACTTCGTAGGGAATGCCGAGTTTTTCCAGCATATCGGCGGTGTGGCTAAGGGTGGACCAATCGGACTTGGAGCCCATGATCACGCCAACCAGTGCACTCATCGTCGAGCCTCTTCGCTTGTGCGCCCGCAGGCGCGTCAAAAAACAACAAGCCACGCGGGACGACCGGCGTGGCTTGTTTGCTGATCATGACCGGAATCTATCCGGTCGAGGGGCCGCGCAGTATAACGTAACGCGATAGCATCCCGGCACCCCTGGCGACCAACTGTCGGCCTTATTTTTCGGGGGTTTGGCTGACTTTTGGGTCAACTGCGCCACCTTCGAGCTTGCGCCACAGCAAGCGCACGTTGGCCTTGCGCACCAGGGCGCAGCGGTACAGGCGAATTTCCAGCGGCACGTGCCAGGCGCTGCTGCCGCAAACGGCCAGCTCACCGCGGGCCAGTTCGCCCTGCATCGACAGCCGTGGCACCCAGGCCACGCCCATACCCTCGAGGGCCATGCTTTTAAGGCTGTCGGCCATCGCCGTTTCATAGACAGTGGTATAGCGCAGGTTGCGCTGGCGCAGCAGTAGGCTCACCGAACGCCCAAGGAATGCTCCAGCGCTGTAGGCCAGCAGCGGCACGCTGGCGTCACCCTCCAGATCGAACAACGGCTTGCCGTCAGGGCCAACGGCGCACACCGGCAGCATCTCGGTAGTGCCCATGTGCAATGACGGGAAGATCTCGGCATCCATCTGCAACGCCGCATCGGGGTCATAGAAGGCCAGCATCAAATCGCAGCCGCCTTCGCGCAAGGCATGCACGGCATCACCGACGTTGGTCGCGACCAGGCGCGTGGCAATGTTCAAACCATCGTTGCGCAACTGCGCCACCCAGCGGGGGAAAAACCCCGACGCCAGCGAGTGCGCCGCCGCTACCTGGATAACCTCGCCCTGGCCACCTTCGAGGTGATGCAAATGGCGTAGAACTTCGCTCAACTGGTCGACAACCGTACGCGCCGTGACGAGAAACAGCTGCCCCGCCTCGGTCAGTTCGATTGGCGTGCGGGAACGATTCACCAAGGTCAGCCCGAGTGCCGCCTCCAGGCTGCGTATGCGTCGACTGAAGGCTGGCTGGGTGACGAAACGTCGCTCCGCCGCCTGGGAAAAACTACGCGTTGAGGCCAGCGCGCTGAAATCTTCCAGCCATTTGCTTTCGAGGTTCATGAAGCCATCTCCCGGCGTGCACCAAAATGGAACACGCTCGAATGTCAATTGACGTCACATCAATCACTATGCCGTTTGTGCATAGGTTAGCGTCTAACAGCATTGGCCGACAAATCTGCCCCGGCCTAGGATTGGCGCCATTCCGGCAGGTGCCGGGTCAAACTCGAGATGATATCCATCATGTCCTCCGCTGCATCGTTCCGCGTCGAAAAAGATCTGCTTGGTACCCTTGAAGTCCCTGCCGATGCCTACTACGGCATCCAGACTCTGCGCGCTGCCAACAACTTCCACCTCTCCGGTGTTCCGCTGTCGCACTACCCGAAACTGGTAGTCGGCCTGGCGATGGTCAAGCAGGCAGCTGCTGACGCCAACCGTGAGCTGGGGCACTTGAGCGATGCCAAGCACGCCGCCATCAGCGAGGCTTGCGCCCGTCTGATCCGCGGTGACTACCATGAGCAGTTCGTGGTGGACATGATTCAAGGCGGTGCTGGTACTTCTACCAACATGAACGCCAACGAAGTGATCGCCAACATCGCGCTGGAGGCCATGGGCCACCAGAAGGGTGAGTACCAGTACCTGCACCCCAACAACGACGTGAACATGGCGCAGTCGACCAACGACGCCTACCCGACCGCGATCCGCCTGGGTCTGCTGCTGGGTCACGACGCCCTGCTGGCCAGCCTCGACAGCCTGATCCAAGCCTTCGCGGCCAAGGGTAAAGAGTTCGACCACGTCCTGAAGATGGGTCGTACCCAGCTGCAAGACGCCGTGCCGATGACCCTCGGCCAGGAATTCCGCGCCTTCGCTACCACCATGACCGAAGACCTCAACCGTCTGCGTTCGCTGGCGCCGGAACTGCTCACCGAAATCAACCTGGGTGGCACCGCCATCGGTACCGGCATCAACGCCGACCCGGGCTACCAGATGCTGGCAGTACAGCGCCTGGCGACCATCAGCGGCCAGCCACTGGTTCCGGCTGCCGACCTGATCGAAGCCACCTCCGACATGGGCGCCTTCGTGCTGTTCTCCGGCATGCTCAAGCGTACCGCGGTCAAGCTGTCGAAGATCTGCAACGACTTGCGCCTGCTGTCCAGCGGCCCACGCACCGGCATCAACGAAATCAACCTGCCAGCGCGTCAGCCAGGCAGCTCGATCATGCCAGGCAAGGTCAACCCGGTAATCCCGGAAGCGGTCAACCAAGTGGCCTTCGCCATCATGGGCAACGACCTGGCACTGACCGTCGCCGCCGAAGGTGGCCAGCTGCAGCTGAACGTGATGGAGCCGCTGATCGCCTACAAGATCTTCGACTCGATCCGCCTGCTGCAACGCGCCATGGACATGCTGCGCGAGCACTGCATCGTCGGCATCACTGCCAACGAACAGCGCTGCCGTGAACTGGTCGAGCACTCGATCGGCCTGGTCACCGCCCTGAACCCGTACATCGGCTACGAAAACGCCACCCGTATCGCCCGCGTTGCCCTGGAAACCGGCCGCGGCGTACTGGAACTGGTGCGCGAAGAGAAGCTGCTGGACGAAGCGATGCTCAACGACATCCTGCGTCCGGAAAACATGATCGCTCCACGTCTGGTGCCGCTGAAGGCGTAACCGACGACTGCAACCTGTCTCACCAGGTTTGAGGGACTAGACACCTCTCGACCTTTCAAGGGCCCGAGCGCACGCTCAGGGCCCTTTTTTTATCCCGGCCCTGAACAGACGCCCGGCACACAACTTGCTCCATAATGCTTCCCAACCCACGGGATTGCCGAGCATGCTGCACAGCCACCTGACCACCCTCAACGCCGTTTCGCTGATTCTCAAGGTTTTCCAAGAGAGCGGCTGCGATGCGTCGAGCCTGCTAGCCGGCAGCGGCATTGGCCCGGCGGACCTGGGTCATGCCGATGCGCGCATCACCACCCAGCAAGAATTGCAGGTGTGCGCCAACGCCGTGGCGCGGCGCGAGGAGATCGGCCTGGAGCTGGGCCGGCGCATGCATGTGTCGTGCTACGGCATGCTCGGTTACGCCTTGCTCTCCAGTGCCACTTTGGGTGACGCCCTGCGCCTGGCCCTGCGCTATCCGGCACTACTGGGAACAGTCTTCGAGCTTCGCCTGATCGACGATGGCCAGCGAATCTGGTTCAGCGCCAGCGATTACCGCGACAGCCCAGCGCTGGCGACCTTCAATGCCGAGTTCTGCCTGGTGTCGCTGAAAACCATCTGCGACGACCTGCTCGGCCGCCCGCTGCCGTTGCTGGCAGCACGCTTCGAACATGCCCAGCCCAGCTATCACGCGCTTTATAGCGGTGCATTCCCTTGCCCGTTGGGGTTTGCCGCCGGCGACAACGCCTTTGCCTTCGAACGGCGCTGGTTGGACATGCCGCTGCCGTTGGCCGACCCGGTGACCCACAAAGCCATGAGCGAGCGCTGCCGACAGTTGAACCTTGAGTTCACCGGGCGCCAGGCCTGGCTGGGGCGGATTCGCCAGTTGCTGATCCAGCAGTTGGACGCAGCGCCTGGGCTGGAAGGTTTGGCGCGACAGATGAACTGCTCGTCGCGCACCCTGCGCCGCCATCTGCAAGCGCTGGGCAGTAGTTATCAACAGCTGCTGGATGAGCTGCGCTTCGAGCGGGCCAAGCAGCTGCTGGCCGAGGACCAAATGCCGATTTATCGGATTGCCGAGACCTTGGGCTTCAGCGAGACCGCCAGTTTCCGCCATGCCTTCCAGCGCTGGAGCGGCGTGGCGCCCAGTCATTTTCGCGGTTGATCGGCAGCGACCCCATCGCGGGGCAAGCCCGCTCCCACGCAGTAGCGTTCACGCGTTGAATCCTCGTTGGAAATCCTCATGTGGAATTCACGTGAGGAATGCTCGTGTGGAATTCACGTGGGAGCGGGCTTGCCCCGCGATAGCGAAAGCACAAACGACAACGGCCATCGAACCTGGCCACATCGATCCCCTTTTGGCCACCACCATCGTTCTCCACCACCGGCCAGCCACTGACAATGGACCAACGCCAGTAACCCTCGGAGAACAACAAATGCTGACGATCTATTCCGATGATCACCGCCTGCACCACGGCCGTTGCGAGCTGATCGATGGCAAGCTGATGCCTTGCTTCGAGATGCCCTCGCGCGCCGATCATGTCCTTGATCAAGTCAAAAAGCGCAACCTGGGCCCAGTCCAAGGCCCGACCGATTTCGGCCGTTCACCGCTGCAGCGGATCCACAGCGCCGACTACCTGAACTTCTTCGAAGGCGCCTGGGCGCGCTGGGCCGCACTGGGCCATGACGGCGACTTGCTGCCGTTCACCTGGCCGGCACGCACCCTGCGCCAGGTCAAACCCACCGGGCTGCACGGCGAGCTGGGCTACTACAGCTTCGATGCCGGCGCGCCAATCACTGCTGGCACCTGGCAAGCAGCCTACAGCGCCGCGCAAGTCGCGCTGACTGCCCAGGCGGCTATCCAGCAAGGCGCCCATTCGGCGTTCGCCCTGTGCCGACCACCCGGGCACCACGCCGCTGGCGAAGTCATGGGCGGCTACTGCTACCTGAACAACGCCGCCATCGCCGCCCAAGCGTTTCTCGACCAGGGCCACAGCAAGGTGGCGATCCTCGACGTCGACTACCACCACGGCAACGGCACCCAGGACATCTTCTACAGCCGCAACGATGTGTTCTTCGCCTCGATCCACGGCGATCCGGTCGATGAGTTCCCGTTCTTCCTCGGCTATGCCGACGAGACTGGCGAGGGCGCTGGTGAAGGCTGCAACATCAATTATCCGTTGCCCGCCGGTAGCGACTGGGCGGCCTGGAGCCAGGCCCTGGAAGACGCCTGCCAGCGCATCGATGCCTATGCAGCGGACGTGCTGGTGATATCCCTGGGCGTGGACACCTTCAAGGATGACCCGATCTCGCAGTTCAAACTCGACAGCCCCGACTACCTGCAAATGGGCGAGCGCATCGCACGCCTCGGCAAGCCGACCTTGTTCGTGATGGAAGGCGGCTACGCTGTTGAGGAAATCGGCATCAACGCGGTCAATGTGCTGGAGGGCTTCCAGCGCGCCCAACCAGGAGCCAGGCCATGAAACGACTCAAGCGACTGTTTGCCCCCTTGCTGGTCGCCGGCCTTGCCGCTGGCGCCCTGCAAGCCCATGCCGAACAGCGCACCCTGCGCGTCTACAACTGGTTCGACTACATCACCCCGCAGACCCTGACCGACTTCCAGAAGGACAGCCAGGTCAAGCTGGTCTACGACATCTTCGACACCAACGAGGCGCTGGAAGCCAAGCTGCTCACCGGCAACTCCGGGTATGACGTGGTGGTGCCGTCCAACGTGTTCCTGGCCAAGCAGATCGAGGCTGGCGTGTTCCAGCCGCTGGAGCGCAGCAAGCTGCCGAACTGGCAGCACCTGGACCCGGCACTGATGAAGCTGATCGAAGCCAACGATCCCGGTAACAAGTTCGCCGTGCCCTACATGTACGGCACCGTGCTGATCGGCTTCAACCCAGACAAGGTCAAGGCCGTGCTCGGCGCCGATGCCCCGGTGGACAGCTGGGACCTGATCTTCAAGGAAGAGAACATCGCCAAGCTCAAGCAGTGTGGTGTGGCCCTGCTCGATTCGCCGTCCGAGATCCTGCCACTGGCGTTGAAGTACCTGGGCCTGGACCCTAATAGCGGCAAGCCGGATGACTACAAGAAAGCCGAAGCACTGTTGCTGAAGATTCGCCCGCACATCACCTACTTCCACTCCTCCAAGTACATGGCGGACATCGCCAATGGCGATATCTGTGTGGCCGTAGGCTACTCCGGCAGTTTCTCCCAAGCCGCCAACCGCGCGCGCGATGCCAAGAATGGCGTGGTGGTGGATATGCGCCTGCCCAAGGAAGGTGCGCCGATCTGGTTCGATATGCTGGCGATTCCGAAAGGCGCGGCCAATCCTGAGGATGCGCATGTGTTCATCAACTACCTGCTGCGCCCGGAGGTAATTGCGCCGATCAGCGACTTTGTCGGGTATCCGAATCCGAACAAGGATGCGACCCAGAAGGTCAGCCCAGCGATTCGGAATAACCCGAATCTGTATCCGACCGAGGAAGCTATGGCCAAGCTGTACACGCTCAAGCCGCTGCCACGGGATGCCGAACGGGCGCGGACTCGGGCTTGGACGCGAATCAAGTCCGGGACCTGATTGGAGATTTTGGGGCTGCGACGCAGCCCATCGCGGGGCAAGCCCGCTCCCACGATTCAAGCGCTCTAGGGATCATTGCGTGGGAGCGGGCTTGCCCCGCGATAGGCCGCAAAGTAGCCCCGGCTACCTCCAGGCCTTACGCAAGCGCATCAACGCATCGGCAATCTGCGCCTGCGGCACCGCCGCAAACCCCAGCACCAGGCCTGCCCGCTTATCCACAGGCACCTCGCTGTCCTCCAACCAATAACTACTCAGCGGATTCACCTCCACCCCTACCGCCTCGGCCTGTGCGACCAATTCACGCTCGCGGGCAAGGTTATCCACAGCCACTTTCACATGCAGCCCCGCCGACACCTCCGGCATCGCCCCCAAGCCGGCAACCCCCTCCGGCCACCCGGCCTTGAGCACATTGCGCCGGCTCAACGCCGCCCGGCGCATGCGACGGATATGCCGCAGAAAATGTCCCTGGGCCATGAACTGGGCCATCACACACTGGGTACCCACTTCCGAATGCCGCACCGCCAAGGCCCGGGCCTGACTGAACGCCTCGACCAAACGCTGCGGCAACACCAGGTAACCCAAGCGCAGCGCGGGAAAGGCAATCTTGCCGAAGGTGCCGACGTACAGCACCCGCCCCTGCCGATCGAGTGCCGCCAACGGCGCCAGCGGCGCGCCGCTGTAGCGGTACTCACCGTCGTAGTCGTCCTCGATGATCCAGCCATCCTGGCGCTCGGCCCAGGCCAGCAGCGACAAACGCCGGGCCAGGCTCATGGTCACCCCTGTGGGGTACTGATGAGCCGGCGTTACATAGGCCAAACGACAATCAGCCAGTTGTGCGAGCTTGGCGCAATCGAGCCCCTCGTCATCCACTGGCACCCCACGCACTCGCCCACCGGCGATGGCAAAGGCGTGCCCAGCGGCGCGATACCCTGGGTTTTCCACAGCCACCGCCTCGCCAGGCTGCAATAGCAGCTGTGCACAAAGGCTGATGGCCTCCTGTGCGCCACTGGTGATCACAATTTGTCCAGCGCTGCACGACATGCCCCTGGAGCGGCGCAGGTAGGCGGCAATCAGTTCACGCAGCTGAGGCTCTCCTGCCGGGTCGCCATAGCCTAGCTGCGCAGGCTCTGGATTTCGCCAGAAACCCGCTTGCAGCTTGGCCCACACGTCGAATGGGAATAGATCGAAGGCAGGGATACCCACCCGAAACGCCCGCGGTGGACCGCTTCTGGGCGCAGGCAAATGATGATTTTTCAGACGCTCAAGAGGCTCGCTGGAGCGGTCACTGCTGGACAAATCCACAGTATCAGACACAGGAAATGTGGATAAACCTGTTGATAACCCACGGGATAACCCTGTGGACAGTTGTGTGGATAGTTTTGGCAGCTGGCTTACATAGGTGCCGTCCCCTACCCGGCTTTCGATGTACCCCTCGGCATACAACTGGTCGTAGGCACGCACTACGCTGTTGCGCGAAAGCGCCAACATACTGGCCAGATCGCGGGTGGCCGGCAGCCGTGTGCCGCTGCTCAGGCGCCCATCCAGCACCCGCGCGCGCAAAGCCTGGTAGAGCTGCTGGCTCAGGCCGCGACGCTGGTCGAGGACGATCCCAGCAGGGTCGAAGGGCAACACGATGGGGCGATCGCTCATGGGATTGGACCTATCAAATCTGCCTTGAATGGCTCTTAACCTAGACCAATAGCCTGCCTAGGATGGGGCAATTCGACAAGGAACCTGCCATGTACAACAGCAAACCCCATCAGGAGCACGACCTTGGGCGCCTGCACCAGCAGATGCTGGAAACCCGCCTGGCCGTGCTGGTGACGCATGGCGAGCAAGGCTTGCTCGCCAGCCACCTGCCGGTGCTGATCGACACAGGCGAAGGCGAGTTCGGCACCGTCTACGGCCACTTGGCCAAGGCCAACACGCAATGGCAGGCGCTGGAGCAAGGCGGCGAAGCGCTAGTGGTGTTCGCCGGCCCCGACGCCTACGTCAGCCCGAGCTTCTACCCAAGCAAGGCCGAGCACCACAAGGTGGTCCCCACCTGGAACTACCTGGCCGTGCATGCCTATGGCTGCGCTCAAGTGATCCACGATGCAGCCGGCCTGCTGGAGATCGTCAGCCGCCTGAGCGACCTGCATGAGCAAGGGCGCAGCGAGCCGTGGAGTGTCAGTGACGCGCCCAGTGACTACATCGACGGCATGCTGCGCGCGATTGTCGGTTTCCGCTTGCCCATCACCCGCCTGCAAGGTGCGCGCAAGCTCAGTCAGAACCGCTCGGCCGAGGACATCGCAGGCGTGCGCGAAGGCTTGGCCAGCAGCGCCGATCATCAGGACCAACAACTTGCCGCGCACATGCGCCCACTCTGAAGGAATAGCCCCATGCCCACCGTCACCATCCGCCCGGTCAACGCCAACGACCACGCTGCCTGGCTGCCTCTGTGGCAAGCCTATCTGCGCTTCTACCAGACCGAGCTGCCCGCCGAGGTCAGCGCGGTAACCTGGCAACGCCTGCTCGACCCGCAGGAGCCCACCCATTCAGCGCTGGCCTGGGTCGATGGCAAGGCGGTGGGCATGGTCAACTGGATCTATCATCGTTCCAACTGGAGCATCGAAAATTCCTGCTACCTGCAGGATCTGTACGTAGACGCAGATCAGCGTGGCCTAGGTGTGGGCCGCCAGTTGATCGAACAGGTCTATGCCACAGCCAAGGCCGCTGGCTGCATCAAGGTGCACTGGCTGACTCACGAGACCAACGCTACCGCCATCAGCCTCTACGAGCAGGTCGCGGAACGTCCGGGCTTCATCCAATTTCGCAAAGCGCTGTAAGACAGGAGCCACATATGAGTCAGCTGTCGCAATGGAAGCCCGCTATCGTTCCTCAGGCCGAGCCCATCGAGGGGCGGTTCATTCGCCTGGAAAAGCTTGATCCGACACGCCATGGCGAAGACCTGTGGGAAGTGCTGCAAGGCCCCGAGTCTGACCCGGTGCTATGGAACTACCTGCCATACGGTCCATTTGCCGAGCGCGCCGCCTTCGATCGTTGGCTGGAGGGCAACGCGGCCAGCCGCGACCCGCTGTTCTATAGCGTCATCGACCGCACCAACGGCCAGGTACAGGGCATTCTCAGCCTGATGTCGATCGTGCCCGAGCATGGCCGCATCGAGATCGGCCACATCGCCTTTGGTGCAGCCATGCAGCGCACACCGAAGGGTACTGAAGCGGTGTATTTGCTGGGCAAGCTGGGTTTTGAGTTGGGCAATCGTCGCCTGGAGTGGAAGTGCAACAACGCCAACGCCCGTTCCAAGCGGGCAGCAGAGCGCTTTGGCTTTACCTACGAGGGGGTGTTCCGCAATCACATGGTGATCAAGGGGCAGAACCGCGATACGGCCTGGTATTCGATTACCGATCAAGAGTGGCCGGCGGTGGCGGCGGGGTTTGAACGGTGGTTGAGCGAGGACAACCAACCGGCCCAAGGGCAGGTGGAATCACTGCAAGCGTGTCGTGCACAGGTGAAGTGAGGCTGTCAGTACCACCGCTATCGCGGGGAAAGCCCACTCCCACGGGTAGGCTTGCCCCGCGATAGCGGTCAAGCACACAAAAAAAGGGGAGCTATCGCTCCCCAATGAGGTTAACCGCTTGTAGATGAAGGCTGGGCTCAGCCTTCGATCTCGATCAGGATCTCGCCCGGGGTTACCCGGTCACCTTTAGCCACATGAATGGCGACGACTTTGCCTGCGATGGCCGCTTGCACTTCGGTCTCCATCTTCATCGCTTCGGTGATCAGTACCGCCTGACCCGCCTTGACCACATCACCTTCCTTGACCAGCACATCGACGATGTTGCCTGGCATGGTGGTGCTGACGTGGCCCGGACCACTCGCCTGCTTGCGCTTGCTGCCGCCACCGCCAACGAAGTCGTTGAGCGGTTCGAACACCACTTCTTCCGGCATGCCATCGATCGACAGATAGAAGTGCCGCTTGCCTTCGGCCTTGACGCCGACACCAGTGATGTCGACGCGGTAGGTCTCGCCGTGTACGTCGATGACGAACTCGGTCGGTACGCCCTCGCCGCCCACCGACGCAGCAGCGCCCGCTTCAGGGATTGGCAGCAGCTCTTCAGGCTTGAGGCTGCCGGCTTCACGCTCTTCGAGGAACTTGCGGCCAATGTCCGGGAACATGGCGAAGGTCAGTACGTCCTCTTCGCTATGGGCCAGGGCACCGATGTCGGCACGCAGCTTGGTCATTTCTGGTTTGAGCAGATCGGCTGGGCGGACGTCGATCACCTCTTCGCTGCCGATCGCCTGACGGCGCAGCTGCTCGTTGACCACGCCTGGCGCTTTGCCGTAACCGCCTTGCAGGTACAGCTTCACCTCGTTGGTGATGGTCTTGTAGCGCTCGCCGGCCAGCACGTTGAAGAACGCCTGGGTACCGACGATCTGCGAAGTCGGGGTGACCAGCGGCGGGAAGCCGAGGTCTTCACGCACCCGTGGGATTTCCGCCAGCACTTCGTTCATGCGGTTGAGGGCGCCCTGCTCCTTGAGCTGGTTGGCCAGGTTGGAAATCATCCCACCAGGCACCTGGTTGACCTGCACGCGAGTGTCCACCGCAGTGAATTCGCTCTCGAACTGGTGGTACTTCTTACGCACCGCGTAGAAGTACAGGCCGATTTCCTGCAGCAGTTCCAGATCCAGACCGGTATCGAACTCGCTGCCCTTGAGCGCGGCGACCATCGACTCGGTGCCTGGGTGGCTGGTGCCCCAGGCGAAGCTGGAGATGGCGGTGTCGATGTGGTCGGCGCCGTTTTCTACCGCCTTGAGCTGGCACATGGCTGCCAGGCCGGCGGTGTCGTGCGAGTGGATGAACACCGGCAGCGACTGCTCGGCCTTCAGCGCCTTGACCAGCTCGCCGGTGGCGTATGGGGTCAGCAGGCCGGCCATGTCCTTGATTGCCACCGAGTCGCAACCCATGGCTTCCATCTGCTTGGCCTGGGCAACGAAGGCATCGATGGTGTGCACCGGGCTGGTGGTGTAGGCGATGGTGCCCTGGGCGTGCTTGCCGGCAGCCTTGACCGCTTCGATGGCCACGCGCAGGTTACGCACGTCGTTCATCGCATCGAAGATGCGGAATACGTCGATGCCGTTGACCGCCGCCTTGGCCACGAAGGCTTTGACCACATCATCGCTGTAGTGGCGATAGCCGAGCAGGTTCTGCCCGCGCAGGAGCATCTGCAGGCGGGTGTTGGGCAGTGCCGCACGCAGTTTGCGCAGGCGCTCCCACGGGTCTTCCTTGAGGAAGCGCACGCAGGCGTCGAAGGTGGCGCCGCCCCACACTTCCAGCGACCAGTAGCCGACCTTGTCGAGCTTTTCGCAGATCGGCAGCATGTCTTCGGTGCGCATGCGGGTGGCCAGCAGGGACTGGTGGGCGTCGCGCAGGATCGTGTCGGTTACGTGAATTTTCTTGGACATTATGGGGTTCCTCACAGGCCTGCGTGGGCGGCGATGGCGGCGGCGATGGCCAGGGCCAGCTCTTCGGGTTTGCGCTTGATCGAGTAGTTGGTCAGTTCTGGGTGGCTTTCAACGAAGCTGGTATTGAACTGGCCGCTACGGAATTCCGGATTACGCAGGATTTCCTGGTAGTACGCGGCGGTGGTCTTGACCCCCTGTACGCGCATGTCGTCCAGGGCCCGCAGGCCGCGGTCCATGGCCTCTTCCCAGGTCAACGCCCAGACCACCAGTTTCAGGCACATCGAGTCGTAGAACGGCGGAATGGTGTAGCCGGTATAGATCGCCGTGTCGGTACGCACGCCTGGGCCGCCCGGTGCGTAGTAACGGGTGATCTTGCCGAAGCTGGGGAGGAAGTTGTTTTTCGGGTCTTCGGCATTGATGCGGAACTGCAATGCATAGCCGCGATGCTGGATGTCTTCCTGCTTGACCGACAGTGGCAGGCCGGAGGCGATGCGAATCTGCTCACGGACCACGTCGATGCCGGTGATTTCTTCAGTGATGGTGTGTTCCACCTGAACCCGGGTGTTCATCTCCATGAAGTACACCTCGCCATCGGCGAGCAGGAATTCCACGGTACCGGCGTTCTCGTAGTCCACCGCCTTGGCCGCACGTACCGCCAGGTCGCCGATGTAGGCGCGCTGCTCAGGAGTCAGCTGTGGGCTTGGGGCGATCTCGATGAGCTTCTGGTTGCGGCGCTGGATCGAGCAATCACGCTCGAACAGGTGCACCACATTGCCAAAGCTGTCACCCAGGATCTGCGCCTCGATGTGCTTGGGATTGACGATGCACTTTTCCAGGAACACTTCGGCCGAGCCGAACGCCTTGGTCGCTTCGGAGATCACCCGGGGGAAGGCTTGCTCCAGCTCCTCACGGCTGTTGCAGCGACGAATACCACGGCCGCCGCCACCGGAGGTGGCCTTGAGCATGACCGGGTAGCCAATACGCTCGCCTTCACTCAAGGCTTCGTGGATATCCGCCACGTTGCCTTCGGTACCTGGGGTCACGGGCACCCCGGCCTGGATCATGGTGCGGCGCGCTTCGGTCTTGTCGCCCATGCGGCGAATGACGTCGGCGGACGGGCCGATGAACTTGATCCCGCGCTCGGCGCAGATTTCTGCCAGTTCGGCGTTTTCCGAAAGGAAACCGTAGCCAGGATGCAAGGCATCACAGCCGGTTTCCACAGCCAGGTTGACCAGCTTGCGCGGGTTCAAATAGCCGGCCAGTGGCTCGGCACCAATGCTGTAGGCCTCGTCGGCGCGCTTGACGTGCAAGGCATGCCGGTCGGCGTCGGAAAAGATCGCCACCGAGCGAATGCCCATTTCAGCGCAGGCACGCACGATCCGAACTGCGATTTCACCCCGGTTGGCGATCAGGATTTTTTTTATCACTGGAGTCTTCCCAAAGCCGATGGAACATACGATCCGGTTCTACCGGTCGGCGCGTGACCAGATGCAGTTGGCCAGTCGCATATTCACCCTAGCGCTGAAGGACGATAAACAAAAATCAATATTTATTAGGGGCAGCATTAGCAAAAGCTTATAGTCACGTAACAAGGTTTTGCCGGAGCCCGTAGAAAAATGCGTAAGTCATTGATGCGTATGACATTGCGTCAATTGCAGATTTTCAATGAGGTGTGCGATTTGCGTTCTTACAGCCGGGCCGCCGAGGAGATGGCGCTGACGCAACCCGCCGTTAGTCTACAGATCCGCCAGCTTGAAGAGCTGGTCGGTCAGCCACTGTTCGAATATGTCGGCAAGAAACTCTACCTCACCGAAGCGGCCGAGGCCTTGCAGCGCGCCAGCCGGGATATCTTCGGACGGCTGGAGAACCTCGATATGCAGCTGTCGGACATGCAGGGTTCACTGCAAGGGCAGCTGAAGCTGGCGATCGAGTCCAGCGCCAAGTACTTCGTGCCACACCTGTTCGCCGCCTTCAAGCAGCGTCACCCGGAGGTCAACCTGACCCTGACGGTGGTCAACCGCGCCCAGGCCATTCGGCGCCTTTCGGATAACCGCGACGACCTGATCATCATGTCCATGGTGCCGCAGGACATGGGCCTGGAGTTCTTGCCATTCCTGAACAATCCGATCATTGCCGTGGCGCCGCCGGATCATCCGCTGTGCAAACTTGAACAGCTGCGCCTGCAGGACCTGGAACCTCATACCCTGCTGATCCGTGAACAGGGTTCGGGTACGCGCAAGGCCTGCGAGGAGTACTTCAAGGACAAGCGCGTGCACTTCACCCAGACCCTCGAAGTGGCCTCCGCCGATGCCCAGCGCGAGTGCGTGATCGCAGGCTTGGGAGTTGCCCTGCTGACGCGACACGCGGTGAACATGGAATTGGCCACCGGAGTGCTCAAGGAGTTGCCGGTCGAGGAACTGCCGCTGTACCGCAGCTGGTGCGTGGTGCAGTCCAAGGCCAAGCGGCAGTCGCCGGTGGCCTTGGCATTTCTGGCGTTCATTCGCAGCGAACGTGCGATGATCAGCGCGCTTGTGGAGCGTTTTTCGGGGAAGCTGCCGCCGATACCTGCCACACGGTGATCTCCCTCAGTTCGGGATAATCGGCGATTTCGCGCAGCAATTGACGTTGCTCGGAGTAGCTTTCGATCGCGCGGCGAAACTCCATCCGGCGCTGATCTTTCTCAGCTTGCTTGCGAGCCTTGGCGTTGGGTTGGTACGAGCCATCGAAGTCACGAGCCATTGCCTGTCTCCCTGATCGAGTGCGGGAGTTTCAGACTGGCTCGAAGATTTTACGATTTCGCTGCCAAAGGGTGACAGATCGATGAAATTTGCAGTGTCAGTGCCGGTCTCACGTGGGAGCGGGCTTGCCCCGCGATGAAACCGCCACCGGCACCCTGAATCAATCGTCCATGGCCTTGATCGACTTGGGCGACAACCTCAGGCTGCGCAAGCTGCGCTTGACGCTCTTGAGGTGATTGACCAGGCTCGGCCCACGCGCCATGGCCACGCCCATGGCCAGCACGTCGATGACCACCAGGTGAGCGATGCGCGAAGTCAGCGGGGTGTAGATCTCGGTGTCTTCATGCACATCGATCGCCAGATTTACCGTGGACAACTCGGCCAACGGCGTCTGGCTCGGGCACAGGGTAATCAGGTTTGCGCCGCTCTCACGCACCAGGTTGGCCGTGATCAACAGATCCTTGGAACGCCCCGACTGAGAGATACACACCGCCACATCGCCAGGCTTCAAGGTCACCGCCGACATCGCCTGCATGTGCGGGTCGGAATAGGCCGCCGCGCTGAGCAGCAGGCGGAAGAACTTGTGCTGGGCATCGGCAGCCACCGCACCCGACGCGCCAAAACCATAGAACTCCACGCGCTGGGCATGGGCCATGGCCGTTACCGCCTGCTGCAGCGCGTGCGGATCGAGATGCTCGCGCACTTCCATCAAGGTGTGCAGGGTGGTGTCGAAGATCTTCAGGCTGTAGTCGGCGACCGAGTCGTCTTCATGGATCGCGAATTGGCCGAAGCTGGCGCCAGCGGCCAGGCTTTGCGCCAGCTTGAGCTTGAGGTCCTGAAACCCAGAGCAGCCAATCGCCCGGCAGAAACGCACGATGGTCGGCTCGCTGATACCGACGTTATGCGCCAGATCCGCCATGGAACTGTGCATGACGGCAGCCGGATCAAGTAGCACATGGTCAGCCACTTTCAGTTCCGATTTGCGCAGCAGATGGCGCGATTGGGCGATATGTTGCAACAGATTCACGGGCTGGACTCGGTTATGATCGGCTGGCCGGGATGTAGCTTTCTTGTAGTTATACTACATGACCGGCGACCCGCCCAGTTAAACGAACGTGGAGAGTGGTGGCTTGACTATTCCTTGCGACATTCTGGTCTTCGGCGGCACGGGCGACCTGGCCCTGCACAAATTGCTGCCGGCGCTCTACCACCTGTATCGCGAGGCACGTCTGCACAATGCGGTGCGGATCATCTCCCTGGCCCGGCGCAACCTGAGCCGTGACGACTACCTGAAACTCGCCGAGCGCCATTGCCGGGCACAGATCGCCCGCCACGATTTCGAAGAAGACGTCTGGTGGCGCTTCAGCGCCAGGCTCGACTACTTCCCCATGGACGCCTCGCAAAGCGCCGACTTCGGCCGTCTGGCGCGCTATCTCGGCGAGCCGGGAGGACTGGCGCGGATCTACTACCTGGCGACCGCGCCCAACCTGTTCGTACCCATTGCCAACCACCTGCGCATCGCCGGGCTGGCCGATCACGAAGCCCGTATCGTGCTGGAAAAGCCCATCGGCCATTCGCTGGAGTCGGCCACCGCGATCAACGAAGCGATCGGCGCGGTGTTCGATGAATCGCAGGTGTTTCGTATCGACCACTACCTGGGCAAGGAAACCGTACAGAACCTGATGGCGCTGCGCTTTGCCAATGCCCTGCTGGAGCCGGTGTGGCGCAATGGCCAGGTCGATCACGTGCAGATCAGCGTCTGTGAAACCCTGGGGGTGGAGAATCGCGGCGGCTACTACGACCGCGCTGGCGCCACCCGCGACATGCTGCAAAACCACCTGCTGCAGTTGCTGTGCCTGGTGGCGATGGAGCCCCCGGCTCAGTTCGACGCCGAAGCGGTGCGCGACGAGAAGGTGAAGATTTTGCGAGCGCTCAAGCCGATCACCGGCCAGGATGTGCAGGACAAGACCGTACGCGGCCAATACAGTGCCGGGCGGATCGGTGGCCAGGAAGTGCCGGCCTACTACTTCGAAAAAGACGTCGACAATGACAGCGACACCGAGACCTTCGTTGCCGTCCAGGCGCAGATCGACAACTGGCGCTGGGCCGGCGTGCCGTTCTACCTGCGCACCGGCAAACGCATGGCACGCCGCACCTCGCAGATCGTCATCCAGTTCAAACCGGTGCCGCATGAGCTGTTCAGCGGCGGCCAGGTCAACCAACTGCTGATCCAACTACAACCCGACGAGCGCATCAGCCTGCGCATGATGACCAAAAGCCCAGGCAAGGGCATGCGCCTGGAACCGGTAGAACTTGACCTGAACCTGGCCCAGGTATTCGGCCAGACCCGCCGTTGGGAAGCCTACGAGCGGCTGCTGCTGGATGTGCTCGACGGCGACTCGACCTTGTTCATGCGCCGCGACGAGGTCGAGGCGGCTTGGGCCTGGATCGACCCGATGCTCAAGGGTTGGGAAGAACACTTCCAGGCACCGCGCCCCTATCACGCGGGCAGCAATGGTCCTGAGCAAGCCAATACCCTGCTCACTCGCCAGGGTAGAACCTGGCACAGCTGAGCCATTACTCCACAATCACCGGCGAGCGGGTCAGCAAGGCCTTGAACGCACAGGCGTCGATAGGCCGACTGATCAGATAGCCCTGCGCTTCGTCGCAGCCTTGCTCGCGTAGGAAGTTCAGTTGCTCCTGGGTTTCCACCCCTTCGGCCACCACGCCCAACCCCAGGCTCTGGGCCATGACGATGATCGCGCGGGTGATGGCGGCATCCTGACTGCCCTCGTGCAGCCCGCGGATGAACGCCTGGTCGATCTTCACGTAGTCCACCGGGAAGCGCTTGAGGTAGCTCAGTGACGAGTAGCCGGTGCCGAAATCATCGATGGCCAACTTCACCCCCAGCTCATGCAGTTGCTCGAAGGTGGCGATGATGTGCTCGACGCTGTCGAGCAATTGGCTCTCGGTCAGTTCCAACTCCAGCAGATGGGGCGCCAGCCCGGTTTCCTCCAGCACCCGGCGCACCAGGCTGACTAGCTTGCCTTGACGCAGCTGATAGACCGACAGGTTCACCGACACACGAATCTGCAACCCTTCGCGCAACCACTCACAGGCTTGCCAGCAGGCTTGGCGCAGGACGAATTCGCCCATGGGTGCGATCAAGCCGGTCTCCTCGGCTAGACCAATGAATTCGCCTGGCGGGACCATGCCCCACTGTGGATGCTGCCAGCGCACCAGGGCTTCGGCCGCGTGCAGGCGGCCAGTGCGCAGGCATAACTTGGGCTGGTAATAGACCAGCAGTTGGCCTTCATCGATGGCCTTGCGCAGTTGGTTCTCCAACTGCAGGCGCTCGACTGTACTGGCGCGCAGGCTTTCGGTATAGAACTGGAAGTTATCCCCGCCCAGATGCTTGGCATGCTGCTTGGCCATGTCGGCCTGGCTGATCAGGGTATTGCCATCGAAGCTGGCATCGGCCAGCACACTGATGCCTACCGAGGCGCTGATGACCACCTCGTGGCCATCCAGGCGCTGCGGTACACGCAGTTTGTCCAACAGGCGGGTAGTCACCCGCACCAGGCTGGAAAGGTTGCTGTAGCCATCGAACAATACGGCGAATTCGTCACCAGACAGCCGCGCCACGGTATCGGCCTCCGGCACGGCATTGGCGATGCGCTGGGCGATTTTCTTGATCAGTTGGTCGGCCAGTTCATGACCGAGGCTTTCGTTGAGCAGCTTGAAGCGATCCAGGTCGATGTGCAGCAACGCCAGGCTACGGCCATTGACCCGCACCCGTTGGCAGGCCTCATGCAAACGCAGGCGAAATAGCGCGCGGTTGGCCAGACCGCTCAATTCGTCATAGTGGGCCAAGTAACGCAGACGCTCTTCCGCTGCTCGCCGCGCCGACAGATCGGTGAAGAAGCCGACCACATTGCTCAGATTGCCGTGGGCATCGCGCACCCCAGTGAGCTGCAACCATTGTGGGTACAGCTCACCGTTCTTGCGGGCCTCCACCAGTTCGCCCTGCCAGTGGCCGTGTTGGCGCAGGGCTTGATCGATGGCCAGGTTGTGACGACGCACATCGCTGCTACAAGGCAGCTCGAGCAGGTCACGCGCCAGCAGTTCGGCACGCGCGTAGCCGGTCATCTGGCAAAACGCCTGGTTGACCGCTAGCAGTGAGAATTCGGCGTTGAGGATAACGATGCCTTCATTGCACGCCTCGAACACCGTCGAGGCGAGGCGCTGCTGCTCTTCGAGGGCTTTTTGCGCATAGATGCGCTGCAGGTCCTCGCTCAGCGCCTGGTTCTGGAAACGTCGCACCAGGCTGCGGTCGATCAACCGGTTGACCTGCCAGGCCACCACCATCAGCGCTGCCAGCAAGATCAGGCCAAGCCAGCCCCAGCCACGCTGGTGACCGGCCTCGAAATAGAACAAGTAGGCAATCGGCGGCAGCAGACAGGGCAAGGCAAAACTGAGAAACGCCGGCAGGCTGACGGCATAGGCGACGCTGGCCGACAACGCCGCCATCCCCAGCAAACCGAAGATCCACGCCTGTTCGGCGAAATTGTCCACAGGCACCCAAGCGATTGCGGCGCAGGCCAGGGTCAGGCCACTGAAGGCAGAGCCTGCCAGGAACATGCGCCACCAGTTAGGGCTGGCTTGGCGCTCAGCCGAGGCCCTGTCGAACGCGGCGACCTGGATCACCCGCAGGGCCACCAGCGCCAACAGCCAGACCAGCCATACGGCAACCAGCAGATAGCGCCCAGGGCTCCACAACAGCCAGGCGCAGAGCAAACCGTTGAGCAGCATGAACAGTGTTGGCAGCAGCGAGCCTTGGTAGAGCAGGCGGGTGCGCTCGATGGAGAGCTGGGTGGCAAATTGCCGTCGCACGCTCCTGGTCTGCGACGATGCGCCGATCGTCGTGCAATCCTGGGTCATAGGGCTGGTTCTTGTTGTGTTCTTGTTGGGGATGACCGCAAACGTGCTGGGAGAATACACAAACGCTGCTTGCGGCCAAACTGCTCTAAGTCATGCCAGGCACACTGACGCATCGGTCAGCCCGATGAATGGCCAGTCTGCCAGGTGAATATTTATACAGTAGAGGTTTGCCCGTTCCCCGACGCCGCCCTAGAATGGCCGGATGCGCACAGATGACCTCTCCCTCCTGCTGAACTCTCTCAACGATGCCCAACGCCAGGCCGTAGCAGCCTCGGTGGGGCGTCAACTGGTGCTTGCCGGCGCCGGTTCCGGAAAAACCCGCGTGCTGGTGCACCGTATCGCCTGGCTGATCCAGGTCGAACAGGCCTCACCGCACTCGATCCTGTCGGTGACCTTCACCAACAAGGCCGCCGCCGAAATGCGCCAGCGGATCGAGCAGCTGATGGGGATCAACCCCGCCGGCATGTGGGTGGGCACCTTCCACGGCCTGGCGCACCGCCTGCTGCGGGCGCACTGGCAGGAAGCGCGGCTGGCGCAGAACTTCCAGATCCTCGACAGCGATGATCAGCAACGGCTGGTCAAACGGGTGATCCGTGAACTGGGCCTGGACGAACAACGCTGGCCAGTCCGCCAAGCGCAGTGGTTCATCAACGGGCAGAAGGATGAAGGCCTGCGCCCGCAGCATATTCAGCCGGGTGGCGACCTGTTCCTGGGCACCATGCGCAGCATCTATGTGGCCTACGAGCAGGCCTGTGAGCGCGCCGGGGTCATCGACTTCTCCGAGCTGCTGCTGCGCGCGCTGGACTTGTGGCGCGACAACCCAGGTCTGCTCGAGCACTACCAGCGGCGCTTCCGCCACCTGCTGGTAGACGAGTTCCAGGATACCAACGCCGTCCAGTACGCCTGGTTGCGCCTGCTGGCCAAAGGCGGCGACAGCCTGATGGTGGTGGGCGATGACGACCAGTCGATCTATGGCTGGCGCGGCGCCAAGATCGAGAACATCCATCAGTACACCGACGACTTCCCCGACGCCGAGATGATCCGCCTGGAGCAGAACTACCGCTCCACCGGCGGCATCCTCAAGGCCGCCAACGCCCTGATCGCCAACAACAGCGATCGCCTGGGCAAGGAGCTGTGGACCGACGTCGGTGAAGGCGAGCCGCTGACGCTTTACGCCGCCTACAACGAACACGATGAAGCGCGCTACGTGGTCGAGTCGATCGAAAGCGTGATCAAGCAAGGCAGCGCACGGAGCGACATTGCCATCCTCTATCGCTCCAACGCCCAATCGCGGGTGCTCGAAGAGGCGTTGCTGCGCGAGCGTATTCCGTATCGTATCTATGGCGGCCAGCGCTTCTTCGAGCGCGCCGAGATCAAGAACGCGATGGCCTACCTGCGCCTACTCGAAGGCCGTGGTAACGATGCAGCGTTGGAACGGGTGATCAACGTGCCGCCGCGTGGCATTGGCGAGAAAACCGTCGAGGCTATCCGCGACCACGCCCGCCACAGTCAACTGTCGATGTGGGAGGCGATGTGCCAGCTACTCGCCGCCAAAGCTCTCAAGGGTCGCGCTGCCAGCGCCCTGGGCGCGTTCATCGAACTGATCGAGAACCTCGCCGCCAAAGCTGCTGAGATGCCACTGCACCTGATGACTCAAACCGTTATCGAGCAGTCCGGGCTGATCATCTATCACCAGGAAGAGAAAGGTGAAAAAGGCCAGGCGCGGGTAGAAAACCTTGAGGAACTGGTCAGCGCCGCGCGTAACTTCGAAAGCAGCGAAGAAGACGCCGAGCTGTCCCCGCTGTCGGCGTTTCTTGGCCACGCTTCGCTGGAAGCCGGTGAATCGCAGGCGGACGAGCACGAAGACAGCATCCAGCTGATGACCTTGCACAGCGCCAAGGGCCTGGAATTCCCCTACGTGTTCCTGGTGGGCATGGAAGAAGGGCTGTTCCCGCACAAGATGAGCCTGGAGGAGCCCGGTCGTCTGGCCGAAGAGCGCCGCCTGGCCTATGTGGGGATCACCCGCGCCATGCGCCAGCTGTACATGACCTACGCCGAAACCCGGCGCCTGTATGGCAGCGAGACCTACAACAAGGTGTCGCGCTTCGTCCGAGAGATCCCGCCGGGGCTGGTACAGGAAGTACGCCTGTCCAACTCGGTGAGCCGCCCGTTCGGCGGTGCGCAGACACAATCGAGCAGCATCTTCGCCAATGCCAGCATTCCGCAGACAGCCTTCTCCCTCGGCCAGCGCGTGCAGCACTCGGTGTTTGGCGAGGGTGTAATCCTCAACTTCGAAGGCTCCGGCGCGCAGGCGCGAGTGCAGGTGAACTTCGCCGAGGGCAGCAAGTGGTTGATGCTGGGGTATGCCAAGCTCGAGGCAATCTGAAGCCGTACTGGCCTCATCGCAGGACGGATTTTCCCTTTCCCTGTAGGAGCGGGCTTGCCCGCGATGAGGCCAGAACTGACATGGCACGATTTCTCTTACAACCACGAAGCAAAAGCCCTACAACTTGTTTTCCTCTTTCCGTAGAACCATTCAGGCAAAAGCTGGAAACATTATGGCGCTAGCCATGTCTGCTCCATCGTGTGCACCATGACGCGCGTGCAATCCACAATCAGGGGATATCCCACTTATGCAACGTTTTCTTAGCATCGCCCTGGCGCTGTGCGTCGGCCTGACGCTGAGCCTGGACGCCAACGCCAAACGCTTCGGCGGCGGCAAGAGCTCGGGCTCCGCGCCTATCCACCAGACTCGCCAGGCTACGCCAACCACGCCTGCTGCCGCACCGACCGCTCCAGGTCGCGCGCCGGCCGCCGCCAGCGGTGCTTCGCGCTGGCTGGGCCCACTTGCCGGCCTGGCCGCCGGTGGCCTGCTGGCCTCCATGTTCATGGGTGACGGCTTCCAGGGCATGCAGATCATGGACTTCCTGATCATGGGCCTGATCGCCTTCCTGGTGTTCCGCTTCATCGCAGCCCGCCGTCGCCAGCAACAGGCTCACGCTGCGCCTGCCGGCCACGCGCCGTTCCAGCGCGAAGCACACACCCAGCAACCGGCTCAACCGTCGATCTTCGGTGGCGCCGCCGCACCTGCCGCCGCCGCGCCGGTGATCAACGCCCCGGCCTGGTTCAACGAGCAAAGCTTCCTGGCCGCCGCGCGCAACCACTTCCAGTCGCTGCAGCAGCACTGGGATGCCAACGAGATGGACAAGATCGCCGAGTTCGTCACCCCGCAACTGCTCGAGTTCCTCAAGCGCGAGCGTGCTGACCTGGGTGATGGCTTCCAGTCCACCTACATCGATAACCTCGATGTGCAGCTGGAAGGCGTCGATGATCGCGCCGACAAGACCATCGCCACCCTGACCTTCCGTGGTCAGTCGAAGACCTCGCGCTTCGACCAGGGCGAAGCCTTCAGCGAAAGCTGGCACATGGAGCGCGCTCAGGGCGAAAACCAGCCTTGGCTGCTCGCCGGTATCCGCCAGAACGGCTGATCCTGACACGTTGCAACAAAAAAACCCCGGGCTTGCCCGGGGTTTTTGCTTTTGCCTCAGCGGGCTACTAGGGTATAACGCGCAGCGTTGTCATCAAGGTAGAGGATGTGAACCGTGGAAGAAGTGATCGAACAACTGCGTGAAGCCAATGAGCCGGTACCGGTACCCCTGGAGCTTCCTGATGAAGATCAGCTGGTTGAGGTCGAGGAGCAGCTGTTCATCAACATTCCGTTCGTGTTCAAGGAATACCTGCTGACCGTCAGCGACGTGGTCTATGGCAGCCTTGAGCCCGTGACCGCGACCGATCCGCAGTCGCACACCTACCTGCCGGAAGTGGCGGCCAATGCCTGGGACGCTGGCGTCCCACGGGAATTGATCCCGATCTGCCAGGATGGCGACGACTACTACTGCGTCGAAGAGGACGGCACCGTGGTGCTGTGGTCCGGCGAAGAAGAGATCGTCACCGAAGAGAGCTGGGAATCGGTCTGGCATTGGGCGCGTGACGTCTGGCTGGAAAGCTGAACGAGAGTTATCCGCACAAACTAATGGCTCTTAGCCATTAATGGCCGTAAAATCGCCAGGCTTTCTGCGCCTGGCGACTCGCTACCGTGTCATCCCCTCGGACTTCGATGAAATCTCGCGCAGAGAGCATTTCTCTGTCAGTGCGAGTGATCACGGTTGTTTTCCAGGGTCTCCAGCAACGCGATCTGCATGCGCGTATGCACCCGAATCAACCAGCGCCACAGCAGCGCCACGACCACTGCCGCTACCACCACTATCACCAGCAGCAACTCATTGGTCGGCAAAATGCTCGCCGACAACGCCGACAGCAGCAGGAAGATCACCAGCAGCGACAGCAGCGGGATTACCTCGGCGATCACCCGACGCACACGCTGGGTATGCCGCCCGGCCATCTCAGGCTTCACGCCCATCTCCGCCAACAGCATCGATAGCGCCTTGAGCTTGCGATAGGCGGCAATCAGGAATGGCAACGACAACAGCAGTGCCGCGCCCCAGATCAGCGCCTTCTGCTGGCCAATGTCGCCCACCCACTCGCTCAACCAACTACCGAGCCGTTCGGCGAAGTAACCGCCACTGAAGAAGATCGCGATCACCAGCGCCAGATTGACCCCGACCTGCAGCAAGATGCGCCGGATCATCGCCGCCAGCATTGCCCCCTCGCCTTGCGGCTGAATACTGCGCAACCATTCGCCATACAGCGACAGTACCCGCGAAAGGCGGCTCGGGACAATTTTGCCAAGCTTGATCGACAGCGGATCGGCCGCACGAATCAAGTAAGGCGTGAGCAGCGTGGTGATCGCCGAGACGGCCACGGCGACCGGATAGAGGAAGTCGCTGGTGACCTGCAACGTCATGCCCAGCGCGGCAATGATGAAAGAGAACTCGCCGATCTGCGAAAGGCCCATGCCCACCCGAAGTGAAGTGCGACCGTCATTACCGGCGATAAAAGCACCCATGCCGCAAGAGAGCATCTTGCCCAGCACCACCGCCAGGGTGATCACCACGATTGGCCAGGCGTAATCGATCAGGACCTGAGGGTCGATCATCAGGCCGATGGCAACGAAGAAAATCGCACTGAACAGGTCGCGAACCGGCTCGATCAGCCGCTCGATCTTCAGCAGTTGGCGCGACTCGGCCATGATCGCACCGATCAGGAAGGCGCCCAGCACCATGCTGTACTCAAGCTTGACCACCAGCAGGCAGAAGCCGAAACACAAGCCCAGCACGGTAATCAGCAGCATTTCGTTGCTTTCGAACTTGGCCACATAGGCCAACAGCCGTGGCACCAGCAAGATACCAATGACCAGCGCGACGATCATGAACAGCGACAGCTTGCCGACGGTGGAGAACACTTCGCCGGAGCTGACCGAACCGCTGACTGCGATACCCGACAACAGGGCAATGATGCCAATGCCCAAGATGTCTTCAACGATGAGCACGCCGAAGATCAGCTGGGCGAAGCGCTCGTTCTTCATCTTCAGGTCGTTGAGCGCCTTGACGATGATGGTGGTCGAGGAAATCGCCAGGATCGCGCCGAGGAACAGCGAATCCATGGTGCTCCAGCCGAACCAGCGACCGATTTCGAAACCGATCCAGATCATCAGGACGATTTCCAGGAACGCCGCGATAAATGCCGTCGCGCCGACCTTGAATAACTTGCGTAGGCTGAATTCCAGGCCCAGGCAGAACATCAGGAAGATTACCCCCAGCTCGGCCAGGGTCTTGATCGTGTCTTCGTCGTGAATCAGGCCAAACGGTGGGGTGTGCGGGCCAATGATGAAGCCGGCAACGATATAGCCAAGCACCACGGGTTGCTTGAAGCGATGGAACAGGATGGTGACCACCCCCGCCACCAGCATGATCACTGCCAGGTCCTGAATAAAGCTGATGGCATGCATGGCGTGGTACTCCTTTTCACGTTGCCCGGGCAGACCGCTCCTCTGCCGAGGTCATCCTCAGCGAGCAGCAGATACATACTGTGTTTAATGCAGGAAAGCCCATGTTGCATGGGCTTGCTCAGGTTAACATCGCGCTTCTGCGCAAAACGTTGGTGCAATATGCAGAAACATGTCGGCCGCTTCGCCTCAGCTAATGGCGCGAACCGCGTGACGATGGAGCGTCTGCCGACGTCCCGTACCAGGATGGGAAATTTCAACAGGGGACGAAGAAGTGTCCGAAGATGCCCGCCCCGTTTCAGCGCAACCTCACCGTGAGCACACTATGGAACCTGGAAACGCCCAGCTGACTATGACCGTCCTGATGACTCCGGACATGGCCAACTTCTCCGGCAACGTACACGGCGGCACCTTGCTCAAGTACCTCGATGAGGTGGCCTATGCGTGCGCCAGCCGCTATGCCGGCACTTACGTGGTGACCCTGTCGGTCGATCAAGTGGTATTCCGCGAGCCGGTCCACGTCGGCGAGCTGGTCACCTTCCTGGCCTCGGTCAACTACACCGGCAACACCTCGATGGAGGTGGGCATCAAAGTGGTGACCGAGAACATTCGCGAGCGCTCGGTGCGCCACTCCAACAGCTGCTTCTTCACCATGGTTGCAGTCGATGACAATCGCCGTCCGGTCCCGGTGCCTGCGCGCCTACCGCAGAGCAGCGAAGAGAAACGCCGCTTCCTGCAAGGCAAGCAGCGCCGGCAGATCCGTCAGGAACTAGAAAAGCGCTACCAGGACCTGAAGACCGACGCCATTTAAACCGTCAGGCGCTGTGCTTCGAAGCGCACGCGCGGATGGGCAATACGATCCTGGGCCCGTACCAGCTGCAATTCGTAGCTGGCGCTGGCCTGAGTTTCGAGCAGAACCTCGTGCACGGCGGCAGCGGTGAACTCGAACGCCTGTACCCAGCTGTCACCCAACAGCACCCGGGCCAGGAACAGCCCAGAGGTGAGGTCGCCGACGCCTACCGGTTGACGCGGGAAGCACAGCAGCGGCCGACGCAGGTGCCAGCTTTCCTCGCGGGTCACCAACAGCATTTCAAAGGCGTCTTCAGCGCGGCCCGGGTAGCTCAGGTGCTTGACCAGGACCACTTGCGGCCCACGCTCGAGCAGGCCGCGCGCCATCGCCACACAATCTTCCAACGATTGCGCCCGACGCCCACTGAAGCTGTCCAGCTCAAGCTGATTGGGGCAGAGGATATCGGCCTTTGAAGCCGCTTGTTCGAGCAGGAACTCACTGACTTCCTCGGGGACGATGCAGCCCTTCTCGGCATGGCCCATGACCGGATCGCACAGGTACAGCGCCTTGGGGTTGACCGCCTTGATCCGCTCGACGCCAGCGAGAATAGCCCGTCCTTGCTCGGCACTGCCCAGGTAGCCGGACAACACCGCAT
This sequence comes from Pseudomonas sp. xss_2, assembly GCF_043104195.1. Classification (NCBI taxonomy): domain Bacteria; kingdom Pseudomonadati; phylum Pseudomonadota; class Gammaproteobacteria; order Pseudomonadales; family Pseudomonadaceae; genus Pseudomonas; species Pseudomonas sp. xss_2. Next base: position 133,942 of record NZ_JBICKL010000081.1, on the reverse strand, counting down.
CGCAGTGGCCCAGCTCGCCAATGTTGCAAATGCCTTCTACCAACGCAGGAATTTGCGCTGAAGCAAGCACTTCTCCCGCCCACTGGCCATACTGAGTGTGATTGGAGAATTGCACGGTATTGAGTGGCCAGACGTTGACCCCGATCCGCTGCATGGGAAACACCGCGGCGCTGTTTCCGGCGTGGCCAAAGACCACATGGGACTGGATAGCGAGCAGATGCGGTGTACGTTTCATGCGGAGTTTTCCAAAGACGATTCAGGATGAGAGCGTCGCGCAGTATGAACTCGATTGCCACCTGTACGACAGACCAGGGACGCAGTTAAGCTGGATCTACTTGTTTGGAGCCTACGCAAATGTTGACCCTGGAGAACCTCTTCGTCCTGATGCTGCTCGCCACGGTCGGCGCCTGGCTGTGGCACAACCATGGCCTGCGCGAGAAGGCCCTGGCACGGGTCAAGCAGCATTGCGCCAAACTCGATCTGGAGCTTTTGGACGACGCCGTCGCGCTCAAGCGCATTGCGTTCGTGCGTGACGCCAACGGCCGCAAGCGCCTGGCGCGGATCTACAACTTCGAATTCACCGTCACCGGCGAACAGCGTCACCCGGGCACTGTCACCCAGTTCGGTGCACACACCATGCAGATCGAGCTGGCGCCCTACCCGTTCGAGATCAAGACCCCGCCACGCAGCGATAACGTCATCGAGATGCAGCAGTGGCGCCAGGAGCACAATCGCTGGCGCAACGATCAGCGCTAAAGGCGGCAGGCGGCCAGGGCGCTCTGCAGGGCTGGCGTGGGCTGCGGCTGAGCGAAGATCAGCTCGATGCGTGAATCCTTGCGCCATTCGCTTGAGTGCCAAGCCACGGCACTGGCCTGCAGGCCATTGAAGGATTGCCAGCCCTCTGCGCTGTGGATAACTCCCTTGGCCCTACGCCAGGGCCAAGCGCGGAGAAACGCCTGTAATCGCGACACATCGAACCGCTGGCTGGGATGCCAGCGCCAGCCGATACTCCAACCCCCTTCACCTTGTTGCGCCAGGCAAATCGGCTGGGATGGATCTGTCCACAGGGCTGCAAGCGGCGCAGATGTGTTTTCCACAGGCAGCTCAATCTCCGCAGAATTGGCTATATCGCATGTGGAAAACATTGGCAGCTGCGCCAGGGGAAACTCGCCGTGCTCGGTCCAGTAACTGGGAAGGCCAGGCAGCTGTTGAGTTATCAACAACCTCCGCTGTTCATCCACAGCTTCAGATTTGTTAAATATCAACAAGTTAGCTGCCGACAACGCCAGCTTTTGCGTCTCCGGTAATGGCTCTCCTCGAGCCAGCGCAAGGGCATCGAGCACCATGATCATGGGCTGCACATTGAGCACTCCCGTCCACGGTGCCTGCCCCAGCTGCTTGAGCAGCTGGAGTGGATGACCCAAACCAGACGGCTCTATGAACAAGCGATCAGGACGGGCTTTGCGCAGCAAGCGAGCCAAGCCGACCTGAAACGGCATGCCGTTGACGCAACACAGGCATCCTCCCGCCACTTCGCCAATCGCCACGCCATCCTCGTCGCGGCTGAGCAGGGCAGCATCGAGGCCGATCTGGCCGAATTCATTGACCAGTACCGCCCAACGCTCGGTGGCCGGACGTTGAGCGAGCAGCTGCCGGATCAGGCTGGTCTTGCCAGCGCCCAGTGGGCCAGCGATAACGTGGGTAGGAATGTTCTGCAACATGGTTGGGCATCGAGACGGAATCAACCTTCACTATGCCCCGTCATGCCAACCAGTCAAGGCTAAGCAGCAGGCGGCGCTCGCCGGGTGCGGTCATCGGTGAGCGGTGCACCAGCCCTGCCCCTTCATTGCCCAGCCACTTCTCGCCCTTGAGTATTGCAACTTCACCGGCCTGCAAGCGCTGAATGTTATCCACAGCCGGCTGAGCGTTGTGAAGATGTCCACGGTCTATTGCCTCTTCCTTGAGCCACTCGCTGCCGGCACCGGTATAGGTAGTCAACAGTCGCAAAGGGACTTTATCCACATGGAAGCGCGGACACATGGCGCCCTCCAGCACCCGCAAGCGCAGGCCAATCCGGCGCGCGCCCAGCAGGCAGGTGTAAGCGGCCACCAGCCAGGCCACGTCGGCGACGAAGCTCTCATAGCCATGCAGATCAGCCGCTCCCGGCAGCAGGCCTGGTAACTGCGGCGGGTGACGTTCATCCACATCGATCACCCGTTCATCTGCCAATAGCGGGTCAAGGCTGAGCAGCACTGTGGAAAAGTCTTCGACCTGCGCTGGCAAGCGTCGCTGCCAAGCCGCGAGGTTAACGCCATCCTGCAGTATTTCAGCCAACACCTGCGGCGATTGGCCGAACACCTGGGAGATATCCACAGTGCGAGTGGTACTCATGCCGCCATCTCGTCATGCCAAGCACCGAACGGATCGGGTAAACGTAGCCAAGCCATTGGACCCGTCTCCATCTCTTCATCAGTCAACAAGCAGGCGTCCAGCTCTGTGGATAACCTGGCAAAGTCGATGTTCTGACCAATGAATACCAGCTCCTGCCGGCAATCGCCTACCTCTGCTGTCCACTGCTTGAGAATCGCCGCAGTATTGTCTTCATCCTGTGGCCATTGCTCGCGCGGCACGAAGCGCCACCAGCGCCCGGCCAAACCATGGCGCATCATGCCGCCTGCCTGGGACCAGCTGCCGGCTTCCTGGTACTTGCTGGCCAGCCAGAAGAAGCCCTTGGAGCGCAGCAAGCGGCCATTGCTCCACGGCTTGTGGATAAAGTCGAAGAAACGCTGCGGGTGTAGCGGACGACGCGCCTGCCAGCTGCTGGCAGCGATGCCATACTCCTCGGTCTCGGGCACGTGCTCGCCACGCAGCTCTTGCAGCCAACCCGGCGCCTGCGCCGCCTGATCGAAGTCGAACAAGCCGGTATCGAGAATTCGCGTCAGCGGCACTTGGCCCATCACCATCGGCACGATCTGCGCCCGGGCATTGAGGCTACGCAGGATCGCCGTGAGCTCTTCACGCAGGTCCCGGCTGATCAGGTCGATCTTGCTCAGCAGCAGCACGTCGGCGAACTCGATCTGCTCGATCAGCAAGTCGCTGATCGAACGCTCATCCTCTTCGCCCAAGGTTTCGCCGCGGCTGGCCAAGCTCTCGGCCGCTTGGTAATCGCGCAAAAAATTCAAACCGTCGACCACGGTGACCATGGTATCCAAGCGCGCCATATCGGACAGGCTACGGCCTTGTTCATCTCGGAACGTGAACGTCTCGGCCACCGGCAGGGGTTCGGAAATACCAGTCGACTCGATCAGCAGGTAATCGAAACGCCCTTCCTCGGCGAGCCGCGCCACTTCCTCAAGCAGGTCTTCGCGCAAGGTGCAGCAGATGCAGCCATTGCTCATCTCGACCAGTTTTTCTTCAGCGCGGTTGAGGCTCACGTTGCGCTGCACCTCACTGGCGTCGATGTTGATTTCGCTCATGTCGTTGACGATCACAGCGACGCGCAAGCCATCACGGTTGCGCAGGATGTGATTGAGCAAGGTACTTTTGCCCGCGCCTAGAAAGCCGGACAACACGGTGACAGGGAGACGGTTGGACATGGTGGACCTCTTCAGGCGGACGCATTCGAAACGATGCATTGCACAATGTTATAATATAACAATACAATTTCGCCAAGCCGTGCTGCCCAATGGCATCCGTGGAGAAGCCTATGAAACTGCCCTGTGCCTTGGCGCTATTGCTGATTGTGACGCCGGCACACCTGCTGGCGCTGCCGCAAACCAATCTGGCGCTATGTACGCGAAGCGCCACGCTGCTCGCCTGCAAGGATGGCAACGGCAATTACTACAGTGTGCGCAGCGAAGGTAGCTCTCTGTATCTGCGCGGCTTCGAAGCGGCGAGCAAAAGACTGTGGGCGCAAACCAACACCGGTTACGGCCCGACGACCTTCTATACCGGTCTGGCGAGCGATGGAGAGGCTTGGTTCGGCTACAGCCGTCGAGTTGGTTGGACCACCTTGAACCGAGTGTCCAGCTCCAGCGGACAACGCTTCAACTTGCACTGCAGCCTGATTGGCGGATGCCGCTGACGATATTTTTGATGGGTACCCTGATGACCAGCTTGAAACTCCCCGATGTGGCAACGCAAACCACTCAACGCACCCAGCCTTTGGATTGGGTCGGCATGCAGGGCATCGCCTTGCCCGTACAGTTTGAAGGGCGAACGCTAAGTGCTCGTGCCAGTGCAGGGGTTAACCTGGATGACGGCAAGTCGCGGGGTATTCATATGTCGCGGCTGTATCTGGCTTTGGAGAGCCTGGAGCATAGCGAACTGAGCCCGCAGGTATTACGGCACTTGCTGGCGACCTTTCTCGACAGCCATGCAGGGCTTTCTTCTGCCGCTTACCTGAGCCTCACCTTCGAGCATCTGCTGAAAAGGCCAGCGCTGGTCAGCCCACTCTCCGGTTGGAAAAGCTACCCGGTGACGGTTGATGCCAGCATCAAAAATGAGATGTTCCACGTGGAACTATTTGTGCAAATTCCCTATTCATCCACTTGCCCTTGCTCGGGGGCGCTGGCTCGGCAGCTTATTCAGCAGCAGTTTCTAGCTGACTTCAGCCATGCTGACTTGAATCGCGAGGCGCTTTTGCAATGGTTGGGTAGCAGTCAGGGAATCGTAGCCACGCCTCACAGCCAGCGCAGCGATGCACAAGTAAAAGTGCGCCTGCGTGATGCTATGCAAACGTTGCCGATTACAGGCCTGATCGATCGAGTAGAAGGCGCCTTGGGCACGGCAGTACAAACTGCGGTCAAGCGCGCCGATGAACAGGCCTTCGCATTGGCCAACGGACAAAATCTCATGTTCTGCGAGGACGCCGCCAGGCGGGTCCACCTCGCGCTGCGGGAAGTGGAATGGTCGAGCGGATTTAACGTGCGCGTGGAACATGCCGAAAGCCTGCATGCCCATGACGCTGTGGCGGTCAGCGAGTGGCAGTGGTAATTGCCGAGGGGCCGCGCTGCGACCCCAAATGACTTAACTTCAAGAACGTGGTTTGACTGTTCCACAGTCGTTGCCCAACCACACCGCTCGCGTATTCATGCTGCCCTGCTGTTGAACACCCGAAGCATTGAACGTGCCGTTGACCTTGGTGGTGAACTCCCGATCGCTAAGAAAAGTCGCCTCCCCGGTACCCTGCGCCTTTGGGCAGCTAAACTGAAACTTCCAGACATTGCCGCTGCGGTCGGTGATCTTTTGCGTACAGCCCGACTGCGGATCCTGCAACGGGATGTCATCAGTCTTGACCTGCTCCGGCGTCAGGCACGAACGCACACCATTACCTGCCACGGTAATCCCCTGTTTTGCCAACACACCTTCCATCATGGCGCGCTGCTCGAGCGGTAGGTTCTTCAACTGACCGAGCATGAAGCCCATGTCGGGCAACGGCTTGCCGTCGACCTGCATATTGCTGGTGGTCAGCTCCCACAGGCCGGGTTGCAACATCTGCGCATTGACCAGCGGGCTGGCCAGGCCCACGACCAAGGCGAAAAGTGGCAGACGAATCTTCATCGATGGATGCTCCTTAGCATTACCGGCAATCTGGCCGGACAGAGCTTAGACGTCATTTTCGTGATTGGGTTGCAAGCCAGCCCATTAACGTGGTCTGTTAGCTGAAGTGATTTCGGCAAGCAGGATGCGTATGGATTACCACAGCCCCTACTTCTTCGGTTACGTGCTCGGCCTCATCCATTTGCTCGGCATCATTGCCGCGCTCCATGCAGTATTCACCGTGCGCACTGCCCAAGGTGCAATCGCCTGGGCGATGCCGCTGTTCTTCATTCCCTACCTGACCTTGATCCCCTATCTGGTTTTCGGCGCCCGCTCCTTCAATGCCTACATCCAGGCCAGGCGCCAGGCCAACCAGGAAATGCACGTGGCGATGGCCAACCTCAACTGGCGGCCATGGGTCGAGGAAGCACTCACCGCGCGCGAGTCCGACAGTTATGCGGCGCTGCGGGCAATGCCCAAGTTGGGTCGCATGCCGTGCCTGGCCAACAACGACGTCAAACTGTTGATCGATGGACAAGCCACTTTCGATGCCATCTTCGCTGCCATCGCTCAAGCGCGGCGGGTGGTGTTGGTGCAGTTCTTCATCATCCACGACGATGCTATTGGCCGTGAGCTGCAACAGCTGCTGTTGCGCAAGGCGGCTGAAGGTGTGCAGATTTTCGTCTTGTATGACCGGGTGGGCAGCCACGCCCTACCCGCCAGCTACAGCCAGGTATTGCGCGATGGCGGAGTACAGATCAAGGCGTTCGCAACTCGCAGTGGCTGGTTCAATCGCTTCCAGGTCAACTTCCGCAACCATCGCAAGATCGTCGTGGTCGACGGGCTGGAGGGTTTTGTCGGCGGGCATAACGTCGGCGACGAATACCTGGGGGGCCACCCTCGGCTGTCGCCCTGGCGCGATACCCATGTGCAAATCAGTGGGCCGGTGGTGGCGTGCCTGCAAGAGTCATTCGCCGAAGATTGGTACTGGGCCACCCGCGAGCTCCCCCCTCTGATCCTTCCCGACACCTATCCGGACAACGGTGTGCTGTGCCAATTGCTCGCCAGCGGTCCGGCCGACCCGCAGGAAACCTGTTCACTGTTCTTCGTCGAGGCCATTCAATCCGCCACCCACCGGGTGTGGATCACTACCCCCTACTTCATCCCCGACGAAGCCGTGTTCGCCGCCTTGCGCCTGGCGGTCATGCGCGGAGTGGATGTGCGCATCCTGATCCCCGCTCGGCCTGACCATCGGATTGTCTATGCCGCTTCCAGCCTGTTTGCCTTCGAAGCGGTGCGTGCTGGGGTGCGTATGTTCCGCTATCAGCCGGGCTTCCTGCACCAGAAGGTGGTGCTGGTGGATGACGAAGTCAGCGCGATCGGTAGTGCCAACTTGGACAACCGTTCGTTTCGCTTGAACTTCGAAATCACCCTGCTGACCGTAGACCGGACCTTCGCCGATCAGGTGCAAGCGATGCTGCTCAACGACTTTGACCAAGCCAAGGAGATCACTGCCGAGGACAGCCGCGATACCCATCGCCTGCAACAACTGGGGATGCGTATAGCGCGGCTGATCTCGCCGATCCTTTGAGGTCAATTAGCGGTAGAGGTCTTCGCGGGTCCAGGGCAGGTCATGGTGACCATCCGCGTAAGGCTTCACCGCAAGAATCTGGTGCAGGTTGATCCAGCCCTTGCTGAAGGCATAGGCGCAGCCTGCCAGGTACAGACGCCAAATGCGCAGGGTCTTCTCCGGCACCAGGGCCGCCGCCCGGTGCAACTGGTGCTCGAGGTTTTCGCTCCAGTGATGCAGGGTCTTGGCGTAGTGCAGGCGCAGGCTTTCGATATCCACTACTTCCATACCGGCCTGGCAAATGCTGCTGGTGATCATCGACAGGTGTGGCAGCTCACCGTTGGGGAATACATAGCGGTCGATGAACTCGCCCGCCCCTCGACCCACCGGACGCCCATCGACGTGTTTGGCGGTGATGCCGTGGTTCATCACCACGCCACCTTCGCGCACAGCGCCAAACAGCCTCTGGCAATACAGGTCGAGATTGGCGTGGCCGACATGTTCGAACATGCCAACGCTGACCACCTTGTCGAAACGTCCATCCTGCGGCAGGTCACGATAATCGAGAATCTGTAGGTCAACGCGCTTGGCCAGGCCTTCCTGTTTGACCCGCTCGCGCGCCAGCTTGAGTTGCTGCTTACTCAGGGTTATGCCAAAGACCTTGGCGCCATATTCACGCGCAGCGAACCGCGCCAGCCCTCCCCAGCCACAACCGACATCGAGCAGGTAGTCGTCCTGTTGCAGTCGAAGCTTGCGGCACAAGTGGTCGAACTTGTCCTGCTGGGCCTGATCGAGGGTGTTGTCCTGTTCCTTGAAGTAGGCGCAGGAGTAGGCCATGTCCTGGTCCAGCCAGAGCTGATAGAACGCATTGGAGACATCATAGTGATAGGCGATGGACTCGGCGTCGGTACTTTTGTCATGAGCGCTGCGTACTGGCGAGGCATCCTGTTCATCAGTCAGCAGGGCATCGCTGAGCTCATCGCAGACCCTTATCGCCTCACCGATATCGCCTTCCAGTTCCAGCTTGCCTTCAACAAACGCCGCTCCCAGTTGCCCCATGCTCGGATGGGTCAACTGACTGATCAGCTGAGGCTCCTTGACCAGTATCGTCACTTGCGGGCTTGGCCCCAGATCGAACTGGTTACCGTCCCAGAGCTTCAGGCGTAGTGGCAAATGCAGGCTCTGCAACGCAGGTGGAAGTTGCGCAAGCATGAAATGACCCTCCCTTTGAATTTCGGACGTCTGCGAAATAGGGTAGTTCATTCATGCGAAGTTTCCGTTTAACCCGACCTTGGTCTAAAACTTCCTGGCTGCCAGTAGCGCCCGAAGGATTGTATACAATCTTCGCTGCGACTAATCTTGTGCCCCTCTGCGCTTCCTCATCCTGGAGTAATCCCATGAAATCTTATGATGTCGTGATCATCGGTGGCGGCCCTGGTGGCTACAACGCAGCCATCCGCGCTGGCCAATTGGGCCTGAGCGTGGCCTGCGTCGAAGGTCGCAGTACCCTCGGTGGCACTTGCCTGAACGTCGGCTGCATGCCCTCCAAGGCATTGCTGCACGCCTCCGAGCTGTACGAAGCGGCCAGTGGTGAGGAGTTCGCTCACCTAGGCATCGAGGTCAAACCGACCTTGAACCTGGCGCAGATGATGAAGCAGAAAGACGAAAGCGTGACCGGCCTGACCAAGGGCATCGAGTACCTGTTTCGCAAGAATAAGGTCGACTGGATCAAGGGCTGGGGCCGTCTGGATGGCTTGGGCAAAGTCATCGTCAAAGCTGAGGATGGCAACGAAACCACCCTACAAGCCAAGGACATTGTCATTGCCACCGGCTCCGAGCCCACTCCCCTGCCCGGCGTGACCATCGACAACCAGCGCATTATCGACTCCACTGGCGCGCTATCGCTGCCACAGGTGCCCAAGCATCTGGTAGTGATCGGCGCTGGTGTGATCGGCCTGGAGCTCGGCTCGGTTTGGCGCCGATTGGGTAGTGAAGTCACCGTGATCGAGTACCTGGATCGAATCTGCCCCGGCACCGACGAAGAGACCGCCAAGACCCTGCAGAAGGCGTTGGCCAAACAAGGCATGCGCTTCAAGCTCGGCAGCAAAGTGACCCAGGCCACCCCTTCAGCTGATGGCGTCAGCCTGAGCCTGGAGCCGGCAGCAGGTGGCGCCGCTGAAACCCTGCAGGCTGACTACGTGCTGGTGGCTATCGGTCGTCGTCCCTACACCCAGGGCCTCAACCTGGAAAGCGTCGGCATTCAAACCGACAAGCGCGGCATGCTCACCAACGAACATCACCGCAGCAGCGTGCCAGGCATCTGGGTAATTGGCGATGTCACCTCCGGGCCAATGCTTGCGCACAAGGCTGAGGATGAAGCGGTGTCGTGTATCGAGCGAATCGCCGGCAAGGCTCATGAGGTGAACTACAACCTCATCCCTGGGGTGATCTACACCCGTCCGGAACTGGCCAGCGTCGGCAAGACCGAAGAGCAGCTCAAGGCCGAAGGCCGCGCCTACAAGGTCGGCAAGTTCCCCTTCACTGCCAACAGCCGGGCGAAGATCAACCATGAGACCGAAGGCTTCGCCAAGGTGCTGGCCGATGCCAATACCGATGAGGTCTTGGGCGTGCATCTGGTCGGCCCGAGCGTTAGTGAAATGATCGGCGAGTTCTGTGTGGCGATGGAGTTCTCAGCGTCGGCCGAGGATATCGCCCTCACCTGCCACCCGCATCCAACCCGCTCCGAGGCCTTGCGCCAGGCGGCGATGAATGTGGATGGGATGGCGATGCAGATCTGATAGTGCGCAGCCCAATCGCAGCGGCCCACCGCCGCTGCGATTTACCCGCGCGTTATCACGCTGGCAACACAGGCTGCTGAAAACGAGCCGCCAAAAACGGTGTGATATCGACCGGCGATGTCTCGTTGTGGATAACCTTGTCCAACATCACCCCGGTAATCGCCGATGTCAGAATCCCGGTACGGAAATGTCCACAGGCATTGAAGTATCCCTGCACCTCATCCACAGCCCCGAGGATCGGCAGCTCATCCGGTGACCCCGGCCGCAGCCCCGCCCAGGTCCGCTTGAGGTTCACCTGCGCCAGCTCCGGCACGCAGCGCACCGCGCCCTGCACCAGTCCACTGATTTCCGGGAAGGTGTTGTTGACATCAAAGCCCTTCTCTTCAGTAGTACTGCCAATCAGGATCTCGCCGTTGTCCTTTTGCGCCATGTAGCAATCGCTGGTGGTAATGCAGCCATCCAGCAGTTTCGGCAGGCGTTCGGTGAGCACGATCTGGCCCTTGACCGGCTTGACCGGAATAGCCGTTCCAGTCGCCCACTCGCTCAGCTCGGCAGCCCAGGCACCAGCCGCATTGAGCAGGGTATGGCAGTGGAAGTCTCCCGCTTGTTCGGTGCGCACACCCTTGATCCGCGCCCCTTGATGCATGACACCCGTAACCCGGGTATTCAGATACAAGTCGACGCCATTCTGCCGAGCCGCCTCCAGATAGGCATCGCCCAGGCGGAACGGGCTCACCTGGTGATCGCAGAGAAACTCGAGCGCTCCGGTTGCCTGCAAGGTCACTGCCGGCTCTGCTTCACGCAACGCCCTGCGATCAAGCCAACGTACCTGCTCGGCCAGGTGGGGGATCTGCTTGACGATGTGTTCGGCGTAGAGCTGGTCCTCTTCATCCTGAATCACGTACTTCAATCCGGTACGCTCGAACTTGAAGTCCATGCCATGGCGCTCGATCAGCTCCTGATGCAGCTGTGGATAAAGCGCGTTCGACTGCAGCGCCAGGTCGAAGAAGCACTGCGGGAGGATATGCGGCGTGCTCGAATCCACGGCCACCGCGGCCCCATGGGCTTCACGCTTGGCCCGCGAAGACAGCATGCGAAAGAAGATCACCCCGCAGCCCAGCCCCACCGATTCACCAATGGCCCACAAACCTCCAGCCGACGCGCGAGTGGCATTGCCGGGGCGCTTGTCATCGATCAAGGCAATGCGCAGGTTGCCGCGCTTGGACAGCTGATAGGCGCACGAAGCGCCGATAACGCCGCCGCCGGCAATCACGATATCGTATGTCTTGGTCATGCTCAGGCCTCCGTGGCCAGGTGCTGAAAGGCTGAGAAAGGCACCGGGTCTACCGGAAACCGGGGTCGCAGCCAGCCGACATCGGCCCGGCCGGTAGCCGCCCGCAGGCGATCAGTGCAATAGCCCACGCACATGCGCCCTTGGCAGTCGCCCATGCTCACCCGGGTGCGCATCTTCAAACTGGCCATGTCTTGCACGCCCTGTTCGAGCGCCAGGTCGATAGCGTCGCGGGTAACCTGCTCGCAGCGACATATCACCGTATCAGCCTGGGGCAACTCAATTTGCGCTGCGCCGCGTGCGGTAAAGCGCTCGACCCCGGAGCGAAAGCGTTGGATCGAAGCCAGCCTGCCCAAGTACAGCTCACGCCGCTCGATCGCCTGCTCGGCGCTGAGCACCGCCAACTGCTGCAATATCGATACGGCGGCTAGACGCCCGGTCAGCATTGCCGCCTCACCCCCGCGTATACCTGCCATGTCACCCGCCAAGTGGATATGCGGCAGGCTGCTTTGCTGCCATACATTAACCTCAGGCCGCAGGTAGCCGTCGTCGCTGAAACCATGCGCCAGCCCCAGTTGCTGGCTGATCTGAGTACGGGGAATGAAGCCGTAGCCGACGGCGAGCGTTTGCACCCGTTCCCGCTGCACGCGAGTCAAATCCGGCTGCCAGTCCTGGGTGTAAGGCGCGACGCTCACCTCATTCAGCTCGCCGTCGCCTTGGGCAGCGACCACGCCCCAGCCATAGTGCATGGGAATTCCATTGAGCTTCATGTAGGCCAGCATGCTCAGGCCGTCGAGAAATAGCTGAGGCTTGTTCAACAGCGCCAGGCTCTCGCGCGCTATGCGGTTGAACGCGCACGCTTCGTAAACCCCCGCAACTTTGGCTCCGGCAGCGTGCAACTGGCAGGCCACCAGTGGCAGCAGTGGCCCAGTACCGGCGATCAAAGTACTGCCCAGCGGCTTGACCACCCCACTCTTGATCTGCAGCTGCAGGCCGCCGAGCAGCATCACGCCGGGTAAAGTCCAGCCAGGGAAAGGCACGTTACGTTCATGACAACCGGCCGCCAGCAGCAGTTGGGCATAGTCGATTTCATGCAGGTGCTCGTCACCATCGAGCACCATCAAGCACTGCTCATTGCCTCCAACCACGCGGCTGTTCAGACGCAGGTCGATATGCTCGGCACACAGGGCGAAATCTTCGTGCAGCGTATTCAACGCCTTGGCATAGCGTGCCCCCAGATAGCCGAGGTCGACGCCCGCCCGCAGCGGACCGCGATAGACCACCCCGCCTGGGCGCGAAGCTTCGTCGAACAGCAGGCTGGCGACGCCATGCTCAGCCAGCTCGATAGCTGCCGCCATGCCTGCCGAACCACCACCAACGATCACCGGACGCAGGCTCATGAGTGCTCCTCCGGCGAGATGCGGTTGAACTGGGTTTCGATGTGCATGCCAGCGCGAACCACTGTCTGACAGGCGCGGCGTTTGGCTCGGCCATCAATGGCGACCAGGCAGCAATGGCAAACGCCCATGCCACAGAAAGCGCCACTGACGTGGCCATGATCATTACGCGCCACTTGGCGCAGGCCAACGGCGTTCAAGACACTGAGTACGGTTTCACCCGGAGCGGCGGCAACGGCAACGCCGTTGAGGTGGAGGGTCAGGTGATCTGCCGGAAGGGGCTGGATATCGAGGATTCTTTCCATTGGGTATTACCTTGTCGTCCATGTTCAACAGGGGACACAAGGTAATTCAACTTCGGGTAGGAAATATTGATCTATGCCGTATTAAGTCCGTGAGATATTTCCTATATATGTGAAGGAAAAAGTCACCTACACATGAAGGTTAGAGATATCTATGGAAGCCTGACGGTACAGAGCTCCTGTCGTCCCTTAAACGACCGAGTCTTTAATTATAACTGCTCCCGCACTACTTCGTTGACAGCAAAATAGAAGACTCGTATGCTCGAACAAGGGAATGAAAACCATTCCCAAGTAACGCCTTGCAATGAGTTTCCCGCTGGATTTTCTCAATCCACCGATCAAGTTATGGGATGCGGTAAGCACTTCTTAACATTCTATTACTGAATATTATTACAACTAACGAAAGGCCCTCAGTAATGAACTGTATTTTTTGCCAAATTGCCGAAGGGATTTCTCCATCCCATATTATCTGGGAGGACGAAAAACATTTATCGTTTTTATCAATCTACCCCAATACGCCAGGATTCACGGTCGTTATACCCAAGTCACACCATAGTAGTTACGCTTTTGAACAAACTGACTTGGTTATTTCCGAGCTGGTGCTAGCAGCCAAGAACACCGCACTGTTGATTGACCGCGCCCTGCCAAACGTGGCGAGAACCGGTATGATTTTGGAGGGCTATGGCGTTGATCACCTGCACGCGAAGTTATTCCCCATGCATGGGACGGGTGAGGACAGTAAATTTAGAAAAATCAGCTCATGCGTAGACACGTATTTTGACAAGTATGAAGGTTATATTTCTTCGCATGATTCAGCCAGAGCTGATGACAGTGCCCTGTCTGAACTTGCTGCGCATATAAAATCTTTTAGTTGAGCGATTTATAATCCAACATGATTTCCCTATCCCCCCTAAGGTTTACGTGGATCATGGTGGCTTTCACGTAGTTGGTTACGAGGTAAGGTAAGGCAGCTTCGGTTGAAAAAGATTGACCTATGCCGGATTAGGGCTGCGTTGCAGTCCATCGCGGGACAAGCCCGCTCCCACAGAGTGACGCTTTCTTTGGATAGGCGCCGTTTTTGTAGGAGTAGGCTTGCCCCGCGCTGGGCGGCACAACGGCCGCCAAATCTAGACTGCACAGTGCACTAGATCACTCCACGGTAACCGACTTAGCCAGGTTACGCGGCTGGTCTACGTCGGTGCCCTTGAGCACCGCAACGTAGTACGACAGCAGTTGCAGCGGGATGGTGTAGAGAATCGGCGACAGAGCATCGCTAACGTGCGGCACCTTGACCACGTGGGTGCCTTCGCCATTGCTCATGCCCGACTGTTCGTCAGCGAACACCACCAGCTCGCCACCGCGGGCACGAACTTCCTGCAGGTTGGACTTGAGCTTCTCCAGCAGTTCGTTGTTCGGGGCCACGGTAACCACCGGCATGTCGCTGTCGACCAGCGCCAGCGGGCCATGCTTGAGCTCGCCGGCCGGGTAGGCTTCGGCGTGGATGTAGGAGATTTCCTTGAGCTTGAGCGCGCCTTCCATTGCCACTGGGTACTGCGCGCCACGGCCGAGGAACAGGGTGTGGTGCTTGTCGGCAAACAGCTCGGCGATCTTCTCGACCGTGCCGTCCATGGCCAGGGCTTCACCCAGGCGAGTCGGCAAGCGACGCAGTTCTTCGACCAACTCAGCTTCGACGCCTGCCTCCAGGGTGCCGCGAACCTGGCCCAATGCCAGGGTTAGCAGCATCAGCGAGACCAGCTGGGTGGTGAAGGCTTTGGTCGAGGCCACGCCGATTTCTGGGCCGGCCAGGGTCAACAGGGTCAGATCGGATTCGCGAACCAGCGAGCTGATGCCCACGTTGCAGATCGCCAGGCTGCCGAGGAAGCCCAGCTCCTTGGCATTGCGCAGGGCGGCCAAGGTATCGGCGGTTTCACCCGACTGGGAGATCGAGACGAACAGAGTGTCTGGCTGCACCACTACCTTGCGATAGCGGAACTCGCTGGCCACTTCGACCTGGCACGGAATGCCAGCCAGGCCTTCGAGCCAGTAACGGGCGACCATACCGGCGTGGTAGCTGGTGCCGCAGGCGACGATCTGCACGTTACGCACTTTGCCAAACAGCTCGGCTGCCTGTGGGCCGAATGCTTGCACCAACACGTGATCACTGCCCAGGCGACCTTCCAGGGTGCGCTGAACGACGGTTGGCTGCTCGTGGATCTCTTTGAGCATGAAGTGGCGATAAGCGCCCTTGTCCGCCGCCTCGGCACCTTCGTGGTACTGCACTGCCTCGCGCTGGACTTTGTTGCCAGCCTGATCCCAGATGTTGATCTGGTCACGGCGGATCTCGGCGATATCGCCCTCTTCGAGGTACATGAAGCGGTCGGTGACCTGGCGCAGGGCCAACTGGTCGGAAGCGAGGAAGTTTTCCCCATGGCCCAGGCCGATTACCAGCGGGCTACCGCTACGCGCTGCAACCAGGCGGTCTGGCTGCTTGACGCTGATCAGCGCCAAGCCATAGGCGCCGTGCAGGCGTTTGACCGCTACCTTGAGGGCGTCGGCCAGATCTGGCGTGCTCTTGAGGGTGTGGTGAATCAGGTGGACGATCACTTCGGTGTCGGTTTGCGAAACAAACGGGTAGCCCAGCGCTTTGAGCTCTTCACGCAGGGCTTCGTGGTTTTCGATGATGCCGTTGTGCACCACTGCCACTTCGTGGCCGGAGAAATGCGGGTGAGCATTGGTCTCGGTAGGTGCACCGTGGGTAGCCCAACGGGTGTGGGCGATGCCCAGTTGGCCCGCCAGCGGCTCGGCGGCAACAGCGGCTTCCAATTCGCTGACCTTGCCGATCCGGCGACGACGCTCAAGGGTACCGTCTTGGGTATAGACGGCCAGCCCTGCGCTGTCATAGCCACGGTATTCCAGGCGCTTGAGGCCTTCGATCAGGATAGTAGTGATGTTGCGCTCGGCTACGGCACCGACGATTCCACACATAATTAATGCTCCTGGCTGATCGCGGCGCAGATCAGGTTAATGCCGCGGGCTTTGAATTCTTCGCGTGCCGCTGCAGGCAGGCGGTCATCTGTAATCAGGGTGTTGATGCTGCTCCAGGGCAGCTCAAGGTTGGGAATCTTGCGCCCGACCTTGTCTGACTCGACCATCACGATCACTTCGCGGGCCACCTCCGCCATCACCCGGCTCAGGCCGAGCAGTTCATTGAAGGTGGTGGTGCCACGTTCGAGGTCGATGCCATCGGCACCGATGAACAGCTGGTCGAAATCGTATGAGCGTAGTACCTGCTCGGCGACCTGGCCCTGGAACGACTCGGAGTGCGGATCCCAGGTGCCGCCCGTCATCAACAGTACTGGCTCATGTTCGAGCTCGCTGATGGCACGGGCGACGTTCAACGAGTTGGTCATTACTACCAGACCCGGCTGGCGGCCCAGTTCAGGGATCATGGCGGCGGTGGTGCTGCCACTGTCGATGATGATCCGCGCATGTTCGCGAATCCGGGCAACGGCGGCGCGGGCGATCGCTTGCTTGTAGCGCGACACCGGCTGCACGGCTTCGCCGAGCAACTCCTGGGGCACCGGGACAGCGCCGCCATAACGGCGCAATAGCAGGCCGTTGGCTTCAAGCGCAGCGAGGTCTTTGCGGATGGTCACTTCCGAAGTTTCGAAACGCTTGGCCAAGTTATCCACACTCACTTCACCCTGCTCGGTGAGCAAGGCCAGGATATTGTGACGGCGCTGGGGCGTATTTCGTTTCGACATGACAGGTTAAGTTTCGATTCGAAAGATAATGATTGCAATCAAAACCTAAGACGAAGGCTTCGTCAATGCCTAAATAGCTCTGTGGATAAAAAAATCGCGGGGCAAGCCCGCTCACACGCCTAGCTCCGGATGTGGAGTCCAACGTGGGAGCGGGCTTGCCCCGCGATGGGGTCTGTGGATAACCCTCGGTGAAGCAATCAGCTCTTCTTGATCTTCTCTGGACGTTTCCAGCCTTCAATGTTGCGTTGGCGAGCACGGCCCACGGCCAATTGCTTGTCTTCAACGGTCTGGGTGATGGTAGAACCCGCAGCCGTAGTAGCGCCGTCCTTGATTTCAACAGGGGCTACCAGCGAGTTGTTCGAGCCGATGAACACATCCTCGCCCATCACTGTCTTGAACTTGTTGGCGCCATCATAGTTGCAGGTAATGGTGCCGGCACCGATGTTGGTGCGGGCGCCGACCTCGGCGTCACCCAGGTAAGTCAGGTGACCGGCCTTGGCGCCCTCGCCCAAGTGGGCATTCTTCAGCTCGACGAAGTTACCCACATGGGCCTTGGCATCCAGCACGCTACCCGGACGCAGGCGCGCGAACGGGCCAGCATCACTGCCCTCGCCCAACACCGCACCATCAAGGTGGCTGTTGGCTTTGACTACTGCGCCTTTGCGCAGGGTGCTGTCCTTGATGACGCAGTTCGGACCGATCTGTACGTCGTCTTCGATCACTACCTTGCCTTCGAGGATCACGTTAACGTCGATCAGCACATCGCGACCAACGGTCACCTCACCACGGACATCGAAGCGCGCAGGATCGCGCAGGGTTACGCCCTGGGCCATCAACCGACGGCCCTCGCGCAGCTGGTAATGACGCTCAAGCTCAGACAGCTGCCGGCGATCATTGGCGCCCTGCACTTCCATCGGATCATGCGGCTGTTCGGTGGCGACCACCAGGCCATCGGCAACGGCCATGGCGATCACGTCGGTGAGGTAGTACTCACCCTGGGCGTTGTTGTTGGACAGCCGCCCCATCCAGTCGGCCAGGCGCGCGGCCGGCATGGCGAGGATGCCTGTGTTGCCTTCCTTGATCGCTTTCTGCGCGTCGCTGGCGTCCTTGTGCTCGACGATTGCCGCAACCTGGCCCTGGGCATCACGCACGATGCGGCCGTAGCCGGTCGGATCTTCAAGATTGACGGTGAGCAGGCCCAACTGCTGCTGGTTGGCCTTGGCCAGCAAGCGCTGCAGGGTTTCTACTTCAATCAGCGGCACGTCGCCGTACAGCACCAGCACGGTGTCGGCGGTGAGTGCTGGAATCGCCTGGGCGACGGCGTGGCCGGTGCCCAGCTGCTTGTCTTGCAGGACGAAGTTCAGGTCATCTGCGGCTAGCCGCTCGCGCACCAGCTCGGCACCATGGCCAATGACCACATGGATACCGCTAGGCTTCAGCTGGCGCGCGCTGTGGATAACGTGACCGAGCATGGAGTTGCCAGCCACCGGATGCAGCACCTTGGGCAATGCCGAACGCATGCGGGTGCCTTGGCCGGCGGCGAGAATAACGATATCGAGGGACATTGACTGGCTACCAATCCTGGGCGGTCAGCAATGTGACCGATGAGGGAAATTCGGAAAAAGAAAAAGGGTAGCCGAGGCTACCCTTTTACTCAATCGCAACAGCAGTGATCTGGCCGGGGCCGGATTACTTGCCTCTGCGCATTTGCTGGACGGTACGCAGCTGAGCTGCGGCCTCGGCCAGACGTGCGGCAGCGGCGCCGTAGTCGAAATCAGCGCTTTTGCTGTGCAGGGCGTTCTCAGCAGCCTTGAGGGCTTCCTGAGCCTGAGCCTCGTCCAGGTCAGCAGCACGTTGCACGGTATCGGCAAGCACCTTGACCATGTTCGGCTGAACCTCGAGGAAACCACCAGAGATGTAGAACACCTCTTGGGCGCCACCCTGCTTGGTCAGCGTGATCGGACCAGGCTTGAGATTGGTGATCAGCGGCGCGTGGCCTGGAGCGATACCAAGATCACCCAGGTTACCGTGCGCAACTACCATCTCGACCAGGCCGGAGAAAATCTCTCCTTCCGCGCTGACGATATCGCAATGGACTGTCATAGCCATCTGCTTGCCTCAACCTGATAGCGCCCCTTGCGGGGCGCAGGAATTACAGTTTCTTGGCTTTCTCGATCGCTTCGTCGATGCTGCCGACCATGTAGAACGCTTGTTCTGGCAGGTGGTCGTAGTCACCTTTGAGGATGCCGCTGAAGCCAGCGATGGTGTCTTTCAGGGAAACGTACTTGCCTGGCGAACCGGTGAAGACTTCGGCCACGAAGAACGGCTGCGACAGGAAGCGCTGGATCTTACGAGCGCGGGCTACCAGTTGCTTGTCGGTCTCGGACAGTTCGTCCATACCCAGGATCGCGATGATGTCCTTCAGCTCTTTGTAGCGCTGCAGAACATACTGAACGCCACGAGCGGTGTCGTAGTGCTCGTTGCCGATCACGTTCGGGTCCAGCTGACGCGAAGTCGAGTCCAGTGGATCGACTGCTGGGTAGATACCCAGGGAGGCGATGTCACGGGACAGAACGACGGTGGCGTCCAAGTGGGCGAAGGTGGTCGCTGGCGACGGGTCGGTCAAGTCGTCCGCAGGTACGTATACGGCCTGGACGGAGGTGATCGAACCTTCCTTGGTGGAGGTGATGCGCTCTTGCAGAACGCCCATCTCTTCAGCCAGGGTCGGCTGGTAACCTACTGCCGAAGGCATACGGCCCAGCAGTGCAGATACTTCGGTACCGGCCAGGGTGTAACGATAGATGTTGTCGACGAACAGCAGAACGTCGTTACCTTCGTCACGGAACTTCTCAGCCATGGTCAGGCCGGTCAGCGCTACGCGCAGACGGTTTCCTGGTGGCTCGTTCATCTGACCGTAGACCAAGGCTACTTTGTCGAGAACGTTGGAGTCCTTCATCTCGTGGTAGAAGTCGTTACCCTCACGAGTACGCTCACCCACACCAGCGAACACGGAGTAACCGCTGTGTTCCATGGCGATGTTACGGATCAGTTCCATCATGTTTACGGTCTTGCCGACACCGGCACCACCGAACAGACCAACCTTACCACCCTTGGCGAACGGGCAAACCAGGTCGATAACCTTGATGCCGGTTTCCAGCAGGTCGTTGCCGCCTGCCTGGTCAGCGAACGAAGGCGCTGGCTGGTGGATACCGCGACGCTCTTCCTCGCCGATCGGGCCGGCTTCGTCGATTGGGTTGCCCAGTACGTCCATGATACGGCCCAGGGTGGCCTTACCAACAGGAACGGAAATGGCAGCGCCGGAGTCAACGACTTCCAGACCGCGCTTCAGGCCTTCGGTGGAGCCCATCGCAATGGTACGAACCACGCCGTCGCCCAGCTGCTGCTGGACTTCCAGGGTGGTTTCCGCGCCTTGTACTTTCAGCGCGTTGTATACACTCGGCACGACGTCACGTGGGAATTCCACGTCGATGACGGCGCCGATGATTTGAACGATACGTCCGCTACTCATAGCTGGATCCTCTGAATTTTTGAACCGTTAAACCGCGGCAGCGCCGCCGACGATTTCCGAGATCTCCTGGGTGATCGCAGCCTGACGCGCCTTGTTGTAGATCAACTGAAGCTCTTTGATCAAATCACCGGCGTTGTCTGTGGCGTTCTTCATGGCGATCATCCGGGCCGCTTGTTCAGCAGCGTTGTTCTCGACCACCGCCTGGTATACCTGCGACTCCACGTAACGCACCATCAAGCCGTCCAGCAGCTCTTTTGCGTCGGGTTCGTACAGGTAATCCCAGTGATGCTTGAGATCCTGATCCGGGGTTGCCACCAACGGTACCAATTGCTCGACCGTCGGTTTTTGGGTCATGGTGTTGATGAACTTGTTCGAAACCACCGAAAGGCGATCGATACGGCCATCCAGGTAGGCGTCCAGCATCACTTTGACAGAGCCGATCAGATCGTTGATCGATGGCTCTTCGCCCAAGTGGCTGATCGCTGCTACGACGTTGCCGCCAAAGATGCGGAAGAAAGTTGCACCCTTGCTGCCGATCACGCACAGGTCGATTTCCACGCCCTGTTCGCGGTTTGCGTTCATGTCCTTGACCAGGGCCTTGAACAGGTTGGTGTTCAAGCCACCGCACAGACCACGGTCACTGCTCACCACGATATAACCGGTGCGCTTTACAGGGCGCTCGATCATGAATGGGTGGCGGTATTCCGGGTTGGCGTTGGCCAGATGACCGATCACCTGGCGGATACGCTCCGCGTAAGGACGGCTAGCAGCCATGCGCATTTGTGCCTTGCGCATCTTGCTTACCGCCACTTTCTCCATGGCGCTGGTAATTTTTTGCGTGCTTTTGATGCTCGCAATCTTACTGCGAATCTCTTTTGCGCCTGCCATGTATCACCTATCAGGTTAGCAAGCGGGGGCCTGGGCCCCCGCTGCGGCTTACCAGGTCTGGGTGGCCTTGAACTTCTCGATGCCGGCTTTCAGGCCTGCGTCGATTTCGTCGTTGAAGTCACCCTTCACGTTGATCTTCGCCATCAGTTCAGCGTGATCACGGTTGAAGAAGGCGATCAGTGCTTGCTCGAAGCTGCCGATCTTGGAGACTTCTACGTCAGTCAGGAAGCCACGCTCAGCGGCATACAGCGACAGGGCCATGTCCGCGATGGACATCGGCGCGTACTGCTTCTGCTTCATCAGCTCGGTAACGCGCTGACCATGCTCCAGCTGCTTGCGGGTCGCTTCGTCCAGATCGGAAGCGAACTGGGCGAATGCAGCCAGCTCACGGTACTGAGCCAGAGCGGTACGGATACCACCGGACAGCTTCTTGATGATCTTGGTCTGAGCGGCACCACCTACGCGGGATACCGAAACACCGGCGTTCACTGCTGGGCGGATGCCCGAGTTGAACATGGCCGATTCCAGGAAGATCTGACCGTCGGTGATCGAGATCACGTTGGTCGGAACGAACGCGGAAACGTCGCCAGCCTGGGTTTCGATGATCGGCAGCGCGGTCAGGGAACCGGTTTTGCCAGTCACAGCACCGTTGGTGAACTTCTCGACGTACTCTTCGGAAACGCGCGATGCACGCTCCAGCAGACGGGAGTGGAGATAGAACACGTCGCCTGGGTACGCTTCACGTCCTGGTGGACGGCGCAGCAGCAGGGAGATCTGACGGTAGGCAACAGCCTGCTTGGACAGGTCATCGTAAACGATCAGTGCGTCTTCACCGCGGTCACGGAAGAACTCGCCCATGGTGCAACCGGCGTATGGCGCCAGGAATTGCAGTGCGGCGGATTCCGAGGCGCTGGCAACCACCACGATGGTGTTTTTCAGTGCGTCGTTTTCTTCCAGCTTGCGAACGATGTTGGCAACGGTGGAACGCTTCTGGCCGACAGCAACATAAACGCAGAAAATACCGGAGTCTTTCTGGTTGATGATGGCGTCGATGGCCATGGCGGTCTTGCCGATCTGACGGTCACCGATGATCAGCTCACGCTGGCCACGGCCGACAGGGATCATGGCGTCGACGGATTTGTAGCCAGTCTGTACAGGCTGGTCTACCGACTTACGCCAGATCACGCCTGGAGCAACTTTCTCGACCGCGTCGGTCTCGGTGTTGCCCAGCGGGCCTTTGCCGTCGATTGGGTTGCCCAGTGCGTCAACGACGCGACCCAGCAGTTCCTTACCAACTGGAACTTCCAGGATGCGGCCGGTGCACTTGGCGCTCATGCCTTCGGCGAGGGTGTCATAGGCACCCAGGATCACTGCACCTACGGAGTCTTGCTCCAGGTTCAGGGCCATGCCGTACACGCCACCCGGAAACTCGATCATTTCGCCGTACATAACGTCGGCCAGACCGTGAATCCGCACGATACCGTCAGAAACGCTGACGACGGTACCTTCGTTGCGGGCTTGAGAGGCTACATCGAGGTTATCGATGCGGCCCTTGATGATTTCACTAATTTCGGAAGGATTGAGTTGCTGCATTGCTCTGCTGCCCCTTCAAACTCAAGATTTCAATGCTTCGGCCAGTTTCGCGATCTTGCCGCGAACCGAGCCATCGATTACCAGGTCGCCTGCGCGGATGAGGACGCCGCCGATCAGGCTGGCATCCTCCGACGCGTGCAGGCGAACTTCCTGGCCGAGCCGTGCACTGAGAACCTTGGCGAGTTTGTCTTGCTGTTCTTGGTTCAACGCAAAAGCACTGGTGACTTCCACGTCCACGGATTTTTCCAGTTCGGCCTTGTACAGCTCGAACAGGTCGGCAATCTCCGGCAGGAGCAGGAGACGGCCATTTTCCGCAGCAACATGAATGAAATTCTGTGCCTGTGCATCGAACTTGTCACCGCACACTTCAATGAAAGTGGCGGCCTTTTGTGCGCTCGTCAGTCGCGGGGCCTTGAGCAGGCGCTGCATGGTGTCGTCTTGCGACACAGCAGCAGCCAGGCCGAGCATGGCTGACCAATTGGCCAGTTGCTGATGGGCCTGGGCGTGCTCAAAGGCAGCCTTAGCGTAAGGTCGGGCCAACGTGGTCAGTTCTGCCATGATCGCCCTCGCTTAAATTTCAGCGGCCAGTTTGTTAACCAGCTCCGCATGCGCGTTTTGATCGATTGTGGCGCCAAGGATCTTTTCAGCTCCGCCAACAGCCAGGGCACCCAGTTGGGCACGCAGGGCGTCTTTGACGCTGTTCAGTTCCTGTTCGATCTCGGCCTGAGCCTGAGCCTTCACACGGTCAGCTTCGACGCGGGCCTGATCACGGGCTTCCTCGACAAGCTGAGCAGCGCGTTTCTTGGCTTGCTCAATGATTTCGGCTGCCTGTGCTTTAGCTTCACGCAGTTGCTGACCCGCTTTCTCTTGGGCCAGCTCCAGGTCGCGAGCTGCGCGGTTGGCAGCGTCCAAGCCATCAGCAATCTTCTTTTGACGCTCTTGCAGGGCAGTGATGACCGGAGGCCATACGTACTTCATGCAGAAGACGACAAAAATCAGGAAAGCAACGGATTGGCCAATCAGGGTTGCATTAATGTTCACGCCAACACCTCGCTCGGTCTTTGTTCATCACAGCAATCAACTCGTGGGTACGAGTGATTAGCCGGCGATTTGACCAACGAACGGGTTTGCGAAGGTGAAGAACAGAGCAATACCAACACCGATCATGGTTACGGCGTCGAGCAGACCGGCAACGATGAACATTTTGACCTGCAGCATCGGAACCATCTCAGGCTGACGAGCAGCGCCTTCCAGGAACTTGCCGCCCAGCAGGCCGAAACCAATGGCGGTGCCCAGTGCGCCCAGACCGATCAGCAGA
This sequence comes from Pseudomonas sp. xss_2, assembly GCF_043104195.1. Classification (NCBI taxonomy): domain Bacteria; kingdom Pseudomonadati; phylum Pseudomonadota; class Gammaproteobacteria; order Pseudomonadales; family Pseudomonadaceae; genus Pseudomonas; species Pseudomonas sp. xss_2. Next base: position 109,951 of record NZ_JBICKL010000081.1, on the reverse strand, counting down.
GCAACAGCGATAGCGGTAAGACCAACTACAGTTTCCATCTTTCCTCCCGACTTTTACGTCGTATTGGTTAGGTTTTTAGTTTGAAGCGGTAAAACAAATCGTTTGGTACAACTGCCCTTGCGGACTTTTTACAGCCCTCCCCCCAAACGGGCAGGGAAGGCTATCAGACACGCCAGGCGGTCTTAATGGTTATCTTCGTGAGCCATCGACAGGTAGACGATGGTAAGCATCATGAAGATGAAGGCTTGCAGGGTGATGATCAGGATGTGGAACACAGCCCACGCCCATTGCAGCACCACACCCAGGCCGCTGAGCCAGAGCAGGCCGCTGCCGAACATTACCGCGATCAGGATGAACACCAGTTCGCCGGCATACATGTTGCCGAACAGACGCAGTGCCAGCGAGATCGGCTTGGCGATCAGGGTGACGAATTCAAGCAGGAAGTTCACCGGGATCAGCAGGGCTTGAACGAAGATGTTCTTGCTGCCGAACGGGTGCAGGGTCAGCTCGCCGATGAAGCCGCCGATGCCCTTGACCTTGATGCTGTAGAAGATGATCAGCGCGAACACCGAGAAGGCCATGCCCAGGGTGGCGTTCGGGTCGGTGGTGGACACGGCTCGGAACGCAATGTGCGGATCACCCGAGATCTTGGCAGCCAGCACCGGGATCCAGTCGACCGGGATCAAGTCGATGGCGTTCATCAGGAACACCCAGACGAAGATGGTCAGGGCCAGCGGGGCGATGACCGGGCTACGGCCGTGGAACGAGTCCTTGACGCTGCCGTGGACGAAATCGACCATCACCTCGACGAAGTTCTGCAGGCCGCCAGGTTGGCCGGAAGTGGCCTTCTTAGCCGCCATGCGGAAGATGAAGAGGAAGATCAGACCCAGCGCAACCGACCAGCCCAGGGTATCCAGGTGGAAGGCCCAGAAGCCCATTGCCTTGGCTTCTGCAGCCGAATGGGCCAAGCCCCAGCTGCCGTCTGGTAGTTGACCGTAGGTCAGGTTCTGCAAGTGGTGCTGGATATAGCCCGAAGCGGTTTCTGCTGCCATGGTTGCCTCAAACGCCCTTAGGTCTCGAAAGTCTTTTATTCATTAGCAGGGGCGCGAACCAGCTGACCAATTGGGTCAGCACGAAGACGCCGAATACTGCTAACGGCGCCAATGGCTTCACTCCTGCGAAGGTCAGTGCAAACAGCACTGCCGTCAAAATCAATTTGCCTGCCTCGCCTGCGTAGAACGACTTGACGATGGCCTGCGCTGCCCGGGCTCCGCTAAAGCGAAAAGCCTTCCAGGCGAAGTACACATTCGGCAGCCAGGCAATCAGCCCTCCACAGAGGCCTGAATATCCACTGACTGCTCCTTTCCACTGCCACAACACCAAAGTTGCCAGCAGGACTACGACACATTGCGTCAGCAGTACTGGAAAAACTGCCCAGCGATGGAAAGGCAGGCGGTTTGGCGTGCGGATTTCCATCGCATCTACTCCTGGAAAGTCGACCATCAAGTCAGCAACGACTTGGCATAATTTGTGCCGACAAAATGCGCGCAGAGTATAGGGGGGGATTAACCCCTATTCAACTATTGGGTAGTGATTTCCGACTGCGCGCTACAACGGGAATTGTTTCAGCGGATGTGAGCAAGCACGCCTTGCAACTCGTCGAGCGAGTTATAGCGAATCACCAACTGACCTTTGCCCTTGTTGCCATGGCGGATCTGCACCGCCGAGCCCAGGCGCTCTGCCAGACGCTGTTCGAGGCGAGCGATATCAGGATCAGGTTTGCTCGGTTCGACCGGATCAGGTTTGCCGCTCAGCCACTGGCGCACCAGTGCCTCGGTTTGGCGCACAGTGAGCCCGCGTGCGACAACATGACGCGCCCCTTCTTCCTGGCGATCTTCTTCCAGGCCTAGCAAGGCGCGGGCGTGGCCCATCTCCAGGTCGCCGTGGGCGAGCATGGTCTTGATTGCCTCCGGCAGCGAGATCAAGCGCAGCAGGTTGGCCACGGTCACCCGTGACTTGCCGACGGCGTCTGCCACTTGCTGCTGGGTCAGTTCGAATTCCTGCTGCAGGCGTTGCAGGGCAATCGCCTCTTCCAGCGGGTTGAGATCCTCACGTTGGATGTTCTCGATCAGCGCCATGGCGATGGCGGCTTCATCGGGTACATCACGGACCATGGCCGGGATGGTGTCCAGGCCCGCCAGTTGAGTGGCGCGCCAGCGGCGTTCGCCGGCGATGATCTCGTAGCGCTGGTCACCGATCGGCCGAACCACGATCGGCTGCATGACGCCTTGGGTGCGAATCGAGGCAGCCAGTTCTTCCAGCGCCTCCGGGTCCATGTCCCGGCGTGGCTGGTACTTGCCACGCTGGATCAGCTCGACCGGCAGGTGTTGCAGTTCTTTCTGATCGATCTTGACAGCCTGCTCCTCGAGCGAGCTGACGGAAGGACCACTGAGCAGTGCATCCAACCCACGTCCGAGACCCCGTTTCTTAACGGCCATGCGGATTCCTTAAGTTGTTTGTGCAGTGCGTGATTGACGGCGTTGGCGGCGTACCAGTTCCCCGGCCAGGGCCAGATAGGCCAGTGCGCCACGCGATTGCTTGTCGTAGGCCAGGGCCGGCATGCCAAAGCTTGGCGCCTCGGCCAGGCGAATGTTGCGCGGGATCACCGTATCGTACAGCTGCTCGCCGAAGTGCTCTTTGAGCTGCGCCGAAACATCGTTGTTCAGGCTCAGGCGCGGATCGTACATGGTCCGCAGCAGGCCTTCGATCTTCAGCGCCGGGTTCAGCCGGGCTGCGATGCGCTTGATGTTATCCACAAGGTCGCTGAGACCTTCGAGTGCGTAGTACTCGCACTGCATCGGGATAATCACGCCATCGGAGGCGACCAGGGCGTTGAGGGTGAGCATCGACAGCGACGGTGGGCAGTCGATGAGGATGTAGTCGTAATTCTCGCGGATAGGCGCCAGCGCATTGCGCAGACGGCTCTCCTTGACCTGCATCTCCAGCAGCACCACTTCCGCGGCGGTGAGGTCGCGGTTGGCCGGCAGCAGTTGGAAACCGCCGTGCTCGGAGTAGTGCATCGCCTGGGCCAGGTCGCATTCGCCGATGAGCAGGTCGTAGACCGAATGCTCGAGCTCGTGCTTGTCCACCCCGCTGCCCATGGTCGCGTTGCCCTGCGGATCGAGGTCGATCAGCAGCACACGGCGCTTGGTCGCAGCCAGCGATGCGGCGAGATTGATACAGGTGGTAGTCTTGCCCACACCACCTTTCTGGTTCGCGATTGCGAATACCTTAGCCATTGTTGCGTGTAATCCCAGTCATGCCTTGCGGCGCAGTATCAGCAGATGGCGCTGGCCCTGGCAACCCGGAACGGTCAGGGCCTGCTCGCTTTCCACTGTGAAGTCTGCGGGCAATGCTACCAGTTCGTCGGCAGGATGCAGCCCTTTCATTGCAAGCCAAAGCGTCCGCGTGTCGCCCAGGTGGCGAGTCCAGCCGGTGAAGTTCTCCATGCTGCTGAATGCCCGCGAGATGATCCCGCTGAACGGCTGCGCCGGTTGATACTCTTCGACCCGGCTGTGGATAACCTGCAGGTTGTCCAGTTTCAGCTCCATCTTCACCTGGGTGAGGAAGCGGGTTTTCTTGCCATTGCTGTCGAGCAGCGTCACTTGCTTGTGCGGGTGCAGGATAGCCAAAGGAATTCCCGGCATGCCACCGCCGCTGCCGACATCCAGCCAACTTTGCGTGTCGCTGTGGATAAACGGCATGACGCTGAGGCTGTCGAGCAGATGGCGCGATACCATTTCGTTCGGGTCGCGCACTGCGGTCAGGTTGTAGGCCTTGTTCCATTTGATCAACAGGGCCAGGTAGCCCAGCAGTTGCTCGTGCTGCTGTGGGCTCAACTCGACACCGAGCTGGCGCGCGCCTGTGGACAACTCTTCTGCGTGTTGCGGGGTGACCAAGGAACTCAAGCGCTTTGCTCCAATTCGCGGCCTGCGCCGCGTTTTTTCAGATGAATCAGCAACAGGGAAATCGCCGCCGGGGTCACGCCGGGGATGCGCGAAGCCTGGCCGAGGGTCTCCGGGCGGGTCTGGCCGAGTTTGCCCTGGATCTCCTTGGACAGGCCGGAGATCGTCGTGTAGTCGATATCCACAGGCAGGCGGGTGTCTTCGCTGGCGCGCAGACGAGCGATCTCATCCTGTTGACGGTCGATGTATCCGGCGTACTTGGTCTTGATCTCGACCTGCTCAGCCACTTGCGGGTCAAGTGCCTCACCGCCAGTAGCCTCGATCAGGCCGGCATAGTCGATTTCCGGGCGAGCCAGCAGGTTGAGCAGGCTGTATTCGTGGCTCAGCGGCGTGCCGAACTTATCCACAACGGCTTGGCCCATTGGTGTGCCGGGACGAACCCAGGTCGACTTCAGGCGCTGCTCTTCACGCTCGATGCCTTCGCGCTTGGCGCAGAACGCAGCCCAACGCTGGTCATCGATCAAGCCCAGCTCGCGGCCCTTCTCGGTCAGACGCAGGTCGGCGTTGTCTTCACGCAGGATCAAGCGGTATTCGGCGCGCGACGTGAACATGCGGTACGGCTCCTGGGTCCCCAGGGTAATCAGGTCGTCGACCAGTACGCCGATGTACGCCTCGTCGCGACGCGGACACCAGCTCTCCCGACCCTGCGCACGCAGTGCGGCGTTGGTTCCGGCCAGCAGACCTTGAGCGCCAGCTTCTTCGTAGCCGGTGGTGCCGTTGATCTGGCCGGCGAAGAACAGGCCGCCAATCACTTTGGTTTCGAGGCTGTACTTCAGGTCACGCGGATCGAAGTAGTCGTACTCGATGGCATAGCCCGGGCGCACGATGTGGGCGTTTTCCATGCCGCGGATCGAGCGGACCAACTCCAGCTGCACGTCGAACGGCAGCGATGTGGAAATGCCGTTGGGGTACAGCTCATGGGTGGTCAGGCCTTCCGGCTCGATGAACACCTGGTGGCTTTCCTTGTCGGCGAAGCGGTGGATCTTGTCTTCGATCGACGGGCAGTAACGCGGGCCGACACCTTCGATAACCCCGGAATACATCGGCGAACGGTCGAGGTTCGAAGCGATGATTTCGTGGGTGCGGGCATTGGTGTGGGTGATCCAGCAGCTGACCTGGCGTGGGTGCATCTGCGCGTTGCCCATGAACGACATCACCGGAATCGGCGTATCGCCGGGCTGCTCGGTCATCACCGAGAAGTCCACAGAGCGGCCATCGATACGCGGCGGCGTACCGGTTTTCAGCCGGCCGACGCGCAGCGGCAGTTCACGCATGCGCTGGGCCAGGGCAATGGCGGGCGGATCACCGGCGCGGCCGCCGGTGTAATTCTGCAAGCCAATGTGAATAAGTCCGGCAAGGAAGGTGCCAGTGGTCAGTACCACCGAGTCGGCGAAGAACCGCAGACCCATTTGCGTGACCACGCCCTTGACCTGGTCCTGTTCGACGATCAGGTCGTCGCAGGACTGCTGGAATATCCACAGGTTCGGTTGGTTTTCCAGGATTTCACGGACCACCGCCTTGTAGATGGCGCGGTCAGCTTGGGCACGGGTCGCACGGACGGCCGGGCCTTTGCGGTTGTTCAACACGCGGAACTGAATGCCGCTCTTGTCAGTGGCCAACGCCATGGCGCCGCCGAGCGCATCGATCTCTTTGACCAGATGACTCTTGCCGATCCCACCAATTGCGGGGTTGCAACTCATGTGACCGAGGGTTTCCACGTTATGGGTCAGCAGCAGGGTTTTTACCCCCATGCGTGCAGACGCAAGCGCAGCCTCGGTACCGGCATGGCCGCCGCCGATGACGATCACTTCAAAACGGGAAGGGAAATCCACCACGCACCTCGTGCCTGTTTTTGCGAATAGAGAAGGTAAGCCGACAAGTATAGGGACTTCCTACCTGCTAAAGAAACCTTTTGAGCAAATTTTGACCAGGCTGTGGATGAACGGGGATAACAGAAATTAAAAAAGAAGAAATTAAAAAAGCTTTGTTTTTATGTTTATTCTTATGCACCACCTTTTCTGTGGATAAAGCTCTACACACCAATATTCATGGTATGTACAGAGAAATTAAACCCTGTGCTTGAGTGGCCATGAGGGCTATGGATAAGCGCATTTAGCCTGTGGATGAAATGCCTATTTACCCACAGGCGGATTTGTCCTCAGCTCTGAAGGGGGTTTATCAACTGAGCTGAAGGTGAGTTTTCCACAGGGCTTAGACGAACGAAAACTCGCCTGTTGATGAAATCAAAGGCGTGGGTCTTCAAAGGAAATTGGAAATAGATGGGGGTAGGCTGTGGAGGAGCGGTTTATCCACCGACGAAAGCGCAGCCCTCGCTATTCATCCTGGTGTGTTCTTCGCGGGGTGAACCCGCTCCCACAGGTACTACCTTGCTGATCGGCGGTAATTGGAGGGGAGCGGTTGTGGATTATTTACCGATGCAGAAGCTTGAGAAGATACGCCCCAGCAGATCATCGGAACTGAACGCGCCGGTAATCTCTCCCAACGCCTGCTGAGCTTGACGAAGATCTTCCGCCAGCAGCTCTCCCGCGCCGGCCAGGGTCAGCTGGTCACGACCATGCTCAAGGTGCGCGCTAGCCTGGTTCAAGGCCTCCAGGTGGCGTCGACGGGCGCTGAAGCTGCTCTCTGAGGTCTGTTCATAACCCATGCATGCTTTCAGGTGATCGCGCAGCAGCAGCAAGCCGCTGTCATCGCCCTTGGCGCTGAGGGTAATGGTCACATGGCCATCGTCACATTGCTCCATGGCCACCGCTTCCCCGCTCAGGTCTGCCTTGTTACGAATCAAGGTGACTTTGCCAGGATCTGGGCGCTGATCGAGAAACTCTGGCCACAAGGCAAAGGGATCGCTTGCTTCAGGCGCCGTGCTATCCACAACCAGCAACACCCGGTCAGCCTCGCTGATCGCTTTGAGCGCGCGTTCCACGCCGATCTTTTCCACATGGTCGTCTGTGTCACGCAGCCCTGCGGTATCGACCACGTGCAACGGCATGCCGTCGATGTGGATATGTTCCCGCAAGATATCCCGGGTAGTGCCAGCGATATCGGTGACGATGGCCGCCTCACGCCCAGCCAGGCGGTTGAGCAGGCTCGACTTGCCCGCATTGGGCCGTCCGGCAATCACCACGTTCATGCCATCGCGCAGCAGCGCGCCCTGGCCAGCTTCCTTCTGCACTGTGGACAACTCGGTGCGCACTGCATCGAGCATCGACAGCACATGACCATCGGCGAGAAAGTCGATTTCTTCCTCAGGGAAGTCGATCGCAGCTTCGACGTAGATCCGCAGCGCGATCAGTGCCTCGGTCAGCGAGTGAACGCGCTTGGAGAATTCGCCCTGCAACGAACGCAAGGCATTGCGTGCGGCCTGGGTCGAACTGGCCTCGATCAGGTCAGCGATCGCTTCGGCCTGGGCCAGGTCGAGTTTGTCGTTGAGGAATGCACGCTCGCTGAATTCACCAGGACGCGCCAGGCGGCAGCCCAGTTGCAGGCAGCGCTGCAGCAGCATGTCCATCACTACCGGGCCGCCATGACCTTGTAGTTCCAGGACGTCTTCACCGGTAAACGAATTCGGCCCCGGGAAGAACAGCACGATGCCCTCATCCAGTACCAGCCCGTCCTGATCGCGGAACGGCCCGTAGTGAGCATGCCGGGGCGTGAGAGTGCGCCCGGTAATAGCTTGCCCGGCCTGGCTCGCCAGGGGGCCAGACAGGCGGACGATGCCGACCCCGCCGCGGCCCTGAGCGGTAGCGATGGCGGCAATGGTTTCACGCACAGTGTTCATGCTCGAAAGCCTCTTACGACAAATTCAACAGACAGATAGCAAAAACGCCCCACGAGGGGGCGTTTTTATTCACAGGCTAGCTTAGCAGCCCGTCAAGCGGCAGCCTTCTTGGCCGCAGCTTCGATGCTACGAGTGATGTACCACTGCTGCGAAATCGACAAGCAGTTGTTCACAACCCAGTACAGCACCAGACCCGCTGGGAACCACAGGAAGAAGAAGGTGAAGATGATTGGCATCATTTTCATCACCTTGGCCTGCATCGGATCCGGCGGAGTCGGGTTCAGGCGCTGCTGGATGAACATGGTCGCGCCCATGATGATCGGCAGGATGAAGAACGGATCCTTGATCGACAGGTCGGTAATCCACAGCAGCCATGGGGCCTGGCGCATTTCTACGCTTTCCAGCAGTACCCAGTACAGGGCCAGGAACACTGGCATCTGCACCAGGATTGGCAAGCAGCCACCCAGCGGATTGATCTTCTCTTTCTTGTACAGCTCCATCATCGCCTGGGACATCTTCTGGCGATCGTCACCGAAGCGTTCCTTCAGCGCGGCCAGTTTTGGCGAAACGGCACGCATGCGCGCCATCGAGCGGTAGCTGGCAGCCGACAGCGGGAAGAACAGGCCCTTGATGAGCATGGTCAGGACGATGATCGACCAGCCCCAGTTACCCAGGATGCTGTGGATATGTTGCAGCAGCCAGAAGATCGGCTGAGCGATGAACCACAGGAAGCCATAGTCGACAGTCAGTTCCAGGCCTGGGGACAACTCTTTGAGCTTGGACTGAATCTTCGGACCTGCGTACAGCATGGCGCTGGTTTCGACTTTACCGCCGGCAGGTACGCTGAGCGCTGGGCCGGTGTAGCCGATGATGTAGTTGCCTTGGCTGTCCTTACGGGTCTGGATAACGTTGTTATCCGACTTGGCAGGAATCCAGGCAGTTACGAAGTAGTGTTGCAGCCAGGCAACCCAGCCGCCGGACACATTTTCTTTCAAACTGCCTTTGTCGATGTCTTTCATCGACACTTTCTTGTACGGCTCGGAAGGCGTCCACAGGGCAGCGCCCAGGTAGGTCGCGGTACCGGTAGCCGTGCTCGACGACGGATCGGAGCTGGCATCACGCTTGAGCTGGGCGAACATGTTGCCCGACCAGGCTTGAGCGCTTTGGTTGTCGATCAGGTAGCTGACGGTCAGGTCGTACTCACCGCGCTTGAAGCTGAAGCGCTTGATGTAGTTGACGCCGTTCTCGCTGAACTTCAGGTCAACGACCAGCTGCTCCTGGCCATCGGCCAGTTGGAAGCTCTTTTGTTCAGCGGCGTACAGCGGACGACCGGAAGAACGTGCATCCGGACCATTAACGCCAGTCAGACCACTCTGGGCCAGGTAAACACGCTCGCCACCGTTATCGAACAGCTGGAACGGAATGTCCGGATGGTCCTGGCGACGTGGGTACTTGGGCAGGTTCAGCTGGACGATGTCACCACCGACCGGATCGATAGCCAGTTCAAGGACGTCGGTCTTGACCCGGATCAGGTCCTTGCTGACTGCAACCGGAGCCAGTTCGGCTGGGCTGGATTCAGCATTGGCGCTCGGCACATCGGCGCTGGCGCCGTTGTTACTGCCGGCCGGCACGGTATCGGGCAGGGCCGGGGCAGCGTTGCTGGCAGCAGTATGCTGAGTCGGCAGTGCAGCCTGACCGTAGTCCTGGTTCCATTTGAGGACCAGCACGTAGGCCACGATTGCCAGGGCGACGATCAGGATCGTGCGTTTAATATCCATGATTACTCGGCTATCGAAGAAGTTCGGGAGGAAGGAGCGGGAGGGACGGGATCGAAACCGCCGTCGTTCCACGGATGACAACGCCCCAGGCGACGAACGGCTAGCCACCCACCACGCAACAGGCCATGGTTTTCTATGGCTTCGTAGGCGTAACAGGAGCAGCTGGGGTAGAAACGACAGTGGCTGGCCATCAGTGGACTAATGGCGTAACGGTAAAACTGGATCGGGACGAGGGCCAGTTTACGCATCGTGACTGTCTACCCCTGCAGAATCGGCATTAACCGCTGGAGAGGGCCGATTACGAGCGAGGCGCTTCCAGAGCTTGCCAAAGTGTTGGTGCAATTCTGGGTTTTCTACTTCGCCCAAGCCCTTGCGCGCGACGATCACGATGTCCAATCCAGCAAGACTCTGCTGATTCAGACGAAAGGAATCGCGCATCAAGCGTTTGAGGCGATTGCGTTGAACGGCGAGCTTGACGCTCTTCTTGCCGATCACCAAGCCAAGGCGCGGGTGATCGAGGCCGTTCTCGCGGGCAAGGATTAGCAGGCTTTTACCTGGAACCTTGCCGGTTGGCGAGTCGAAGACCGCTTTGAAATGCCGGGGTGTAAGCAGTCGCTTTTCCCGACTGAAGTCCTGACTCACCACCTGTGCCGAAAAATCAAACGGCCAGACGCTTACGGCCTTTGGCACGACGACGCGACAGAACAGCGCGGCCGTTCTTGGTGGCCATACGGGCACGGAAGCCGTGGGTGCGCGCGCGCTTGATGGTGCTTGGTTGGAAAGTACGTTTCATGGCGTGTTACCTGGGTTCGTCGACTACGGGCCGGAATGGCCCCCGTTTTAAGAGATCGGCGATTCTAGAGAAAGCAAGCCAATAGGTCAATTTCCAACCAACCTTTCCTTATGGATGGCATGGCTTCTACCTGACATCTCGCTGACTTCTAGAAGAAGGGATCGACAGGCTTGATCGAATCTCAAAGAGTGGACAACATGAAAAAATAAAAGAGACATATAAAAAGCTTTTTTGAATAACTTATAGATCTTAGGCAAGCCACTATCTGTGGATAACCATCTACAGGCCATGATTCACGCCATGTACAGAGTTTTGAAACCTTGTCCGCAACCGGTGCTCCGGCTGTGCTGCGCATGCGGACAAGCTGTGGATTAAAGTGGTCGTTATCCACAGCAGAGTTATCAACAGGCTTGAGCCCAGGGTTGTGCATAGACCTTAGGTGCGGTTATCCACAGAGCTTATTCACATGGCAGTGACGGCGTTTTGGCCATCATTTGACTGCTCTGTCATGGTTCAAGTCGCTGTCTCATGTGGATAAGTAACCGCTCGCCCGGTACAATGGCGGTTTGCTTTTGCCTCATCCGGCTTTCAACTCAGGGGATATCCGTGTCAGTGGAACTTTGGCAGCAGTGCGTGGAGCTTCTGCGCGATGAACTGCCTGCCCAGCAATTCAACACCTGGATCCGTCCGCTACAGGTCGAAGCCGAAGGCGACGAGTTGCGCGTTTATGCGCCCAACCGTTTCGTCCTCGATTGGGTCAATGAAAAATACCTGGGTCGTCTGCTCGAGCTGCTGGGCGAACACGGCAATGGCCTGGCGCCAGCGCTTTCCTTATTAATAGGCAGCCGCCGCAGCTCTGCGCCGCGCGCCGCTCCCAATGCTCCGGTCAGTGCTGCGGTCGCCGCCAAAGCTCAGCCCCAGCAGCCAGCGCCTGTACTCACGCAGAATGAGTCGGTTGCTGTGCAGGCGGTCGAGCCGCTTTTGACCAACGAAGTGGAACAGCCGTCGTCGCGCGACAGTTTCGACTCGATGGGCGATACGCCAGTTGTCCCGAGTGCTACCACGCGCACTGAGCAACGGACCGTGCAGGTAGAAGGTGCGCTCAAGCACACCAGCTACCTCAACAGAACCTTCACGTTCGATACCTTCGTTGAAGGTAAGTCCAACCAATTGGCTCGGGCAGCTGCCTGGCAGGTCGCCGATAACCCCAAGCATGGCTACAACCCGCTGTTCCTCTACGGTGGTGTGGGCCTGGGTAAGACGCACTTGATGCATGCTGTGGGTAACCACCTGCTCAAGAAGAATCCGAACGCCAAGGTGGTCTACCTGCACTCGGAGCGCTTCGTTGCCGACATGGTCAAGGCGTTGCAGCTCAATGCGATCAACGAGTTCAAGCGCTTCTATCGTTCGGTGGATGCGTTGCTGATCGATGACATCCAGTTCTTTGCCCGCAAAGAGCGCTCGCAGGAAGAGTTTTTCCACACCTTCAACGCCTTGCTCGAGGGTGGTCAGCAGGTAATTCTTACCAGCGACCGTTATCCAAAAGAGATCGAAGGCCTTGAAGAGCGTCTGAAGTCGCGCTTTGGTTGGGGCCTGACGGTTGCCGTCGAACCGCCAGAGCTGGAAACCCGCGTAGCGATCCTGATGAAGAAGGCCGACCAGGCGAAGGTGGAACTTCCTCACGATGCGGCGTTCTTTATCGCCCAGCGCATCCGCTCCAACGTGCGTGAGCTGGAAGGCGCGCTCAAGCGTGTCATCGCTCACTCGCACTTCATGGGGCGCGACATCACCATCGAGCTGATCCGTGAGTCGCTCAAGGATCTGCTGGCGCTGCAAGACAAGCTGGTGAGTGTGGATAACATTCAGCGCACCGTGGCCGAGTACTACAAGATCAAGATCTCCGACCTGCTGTCCAAGCGGCGTTCGCGATCGGTAGCTCGGCCGCGTCAGGTGGCCATGGCGTTGTCCAAAGAGCTGACCAACCACAGTCTGCCGGAAATCGGCGACATGTTTGGCGGCCGCGACCACACCACCGTGCTGCACGCCTGCCGCAAGATCAATGAATTGAAGGAATCCGACGCGGACATCCGCGAGGACTACAAGAACCTGCTGCGCACGCTGACGACCTGATGGCCGTCGGCGCAGCTATTTGAAGGCAAGGGACTAGACCATGCATTTCACCATTCAACGCGAAGCCCTGTTGAAACCCCTGCAACTGGTCGCAGGTGTCGTCGAGCGCCGCCAGACCTTGCCGGTCCTGTCCAACGTCCTGCTGGTCGTGCAAGGCCAGCAGCTGTCGTTGACCGGTACCGACCTGGAAGTCGAGCTGGTTGGCCGCGTACAACTGGAAGAGCCGGCTGAGCCGGGCGAAATCACTGTCCCAGCGCGTAAGCTGATGGACATCTGCAAAAGCCTGCCGAGCGATGTCCTGATCGACATTAAAGTGGACGAGCAGAAGCTGCTGGTCAAAGCTGGCCGTAGCCGCTTCACCCTCTCCACCTTGCCGGCCAATGACTTCCCGACTGTGGAAGAAGGCCCGGGCTCGCTGACCTGCAACCTGGAACAAAGCAAGCTGCGCCGTCTGATCGAGCGCACTAGCTTCGCCATGGCCCAGCAGGATGTACGCTACTACCTCAACGGCATGCTGCTGGAAGTGTCGACCGATACCCTGCGTGCGGTTGCCACCGACGGTCACCGTTTGGCCATGTGCTCCATGCAAGCCGCGATCGGCCAGGCGGAGCGCCACCAGGTCATCGTTCCACGCAAAGGTATCCTTGAACTGGCGCGCCTGCTCACCGATCCAGAAGGCATGGTCAGCATCGTCCTGGGCCAGCATCACATTCGTGCGACCACTGGCGAATTCACCTTCACCTCGAAACTGGTCGACGGTAAGTTCCCTGACTACGAGCGCGTTCTGCCCAAGGGTGGCGACAAGCTGGTCATCGGTGATCGTCAGGCCCTGCGCGAAGCGTTCAGCCGGACTGCGATCCTGTCCAACGAGAAGTACCGCGGTATTCGTCTGCAGTTGGCTGCTGGCCAGTTGAAGATTCAAGCCAACAACCCAGAGCAGGAAGAAGCCGAAGAAGAGATCAGCGTCGACTACAACGGTAGCTCGCTGGAAATCGGCTTCAACGTTAGCTATCTGCTGGATGTGCTGGGCGTCATGACTACGGAGCAAGTTCGTCTGATTCTGTCCGATTCCAACAGCAGCGCCTTGCTGCAGGAAGCCGGCAACGACGACTCGTCTTACGTTGTCATGCCGATGCGTCTGTAATCTGTAGCAGATAATGTCCCTAAGACGCATCATGGTCACTGCGGTGCGCAACCTGCACCCAGTGACCCTCTCTCCCTCCCCCCGCATCAACATTCTTTACGGCGCCAACGGCAGCGGCAAAACCAGTGTTCTGGAAGCCGTCTATCTATTGGGCCTGGCTCGCTCCTTCCGCAGTACTCGACTGAACCCTGTTATCCAATACGAGCAGCCAACCTGCACCGTGTTTGGCGAGGTTCAGTTGGCCGAAGGTGGTACCAGTAATCTAGGTGTTTCGCGTGAGCGACAGGGGGAGTTCTCCATCCGCATTGACGGGCAGAATGCCCGCAGTGCTGCTCAATTGGCAGAGCTGCTGCCGTTGCAGTTGATCAACCCAGACAGCTTCCGCTTGCTCGAAGGCGCACCGAAAATTCGGCGGCAGTTCCTCGATTGGGGTGTGTTCCACGTGGAACCACGCTTCATGGCGGCCTGGCAACGTCTGCAGAAGGCACTGCGACAGCGGAACTCATGGTTGCGGCATGGTACACTTGACGCTGCTTCGCAAGCCGCCTGGGACCGGGAATTGTGCCTGGCCAGCGCGGAGATAGATGAATACCGTCGCAACTATATCAAGGCCTTGAAGCCCGTCTTCGAGCGAACCCTGAGCGAACTGGTCGAGCTGGATGGATTGACCCTGAGCTATTACCGCGGCTGGGACAAGGACCGGGAACTCAACGAAGTACTCGCCTCTTCTCTTCACCGTGACCAGCAAATGGGCCATACCCAGGCCGGTCCTCAGCGTGCTGATTTACGTCTTCGTATTGGCGCAAACAACGCTGCGGATATCCTGTCCCGTGGGCAGCAAAAACTTGTGGTGTGTGCATTGCGCATCGCCCAAGGCCACTTGGTCAGCCAAGCCCGTCGCGGTCTCTGTATCTATCTCGTGGATGACTTGCCGTCCGAACTGGACGAGCAGCACCGCCGCGCATTATGCCGCTTGCTTGAAGAATTACGCTGCCAGGTTTTCATCACCTGTGTAGATCACGAATTACTGAGGGAAGGCTGGCAGACGGAAACGCCAGTTGCTTTGTTCCACGTGGAACAAGGCCGTATCACCCAGACCCACGACCATCGGGAGTGAAGGCATGAGCGAAAATCAAACGTACGATTCCTCCAGCATTAAAGTGCTGAAAGGGCTGGATGCCGTACGCAAACGTCCCGGCATGTACATTGGCGACACCGATGATGGTAGCGGCCTGCACCACATGGTCTTCGAAGTGGTCGACAACTCGATCGACGAAGCCCTCGCCGGTCACTGCGATGACATTACCGTCATCATTCACCCAGACGAATCCATCAGTGTCCGCGACAACGGTCGCGGCATTCCGGTCGACGTGCACAAAGAAGAAGGTGTATCGGCGGCTGAGGTCATCATGACCGTCCTGCACGCAGGCGGTAAGTTCGATGACAACTCCTACAAAGTTTCTGGCGGTCTGCACGGGGTTGGTGTTTCCGTTGTTAACGCCCTCTCTGAGCAGCTGATTCTTACTGTTCGCCGCAGCGGCAAGATCTGGGAGCAGACCTACGTGCATGGTGTGCCTCAGGCACCTATGGCCGTAGTCGGTGAAAGTGAAACCACCGGTACCCACATCCACTTCAAGCCGTCGGCTGAAACTTTCAAGAACATCCACTTCAGCTGGGACATCCTCGCCAAGCGTATCCGCGAGCTGTCCTTCCTCAACTCTGGTGTTGGCATCCTGCTCAAGGATGAACGCAGCGGTAAAGAAGAGTTCTTCAAATACGAAGGTGGTCTGCGCGCGTTCGTTGAATACCTCAACACCAACAAGACCCCGGTGAACACGCAGGTCTTCCACTTCAATGTCCAGCGTGACGATGGTGTCGGTGTCGAAGTCGCCCTGCAGTGGAACGACAGCTTCAACGAAAACCTGCTGTGCTTCACCAACAACATTCCGCAGCGCGACGGTGGTACTCACCTGGTCGGCTTCCGCTCTTCGCTGACCCGCAGCCTGAACGCTTACATCGAGCAAGAAGGCTTGGCCAAGAAGAACAAGGTCGCGACCACCGGTGACGATGCCCGTGAAGGTCTGACTGCGATCATCTCGGTCAAGGTGCCGGATCCGAAGTTCAGCTCGCAGACCAAGGACAAGTTGGTTTCCTCGGAGGTGAAGACCGCCGTGGAACAAGAGATGAACAAGTACTTCGCCGACTTCCTGTTGGAAAACCCCAACGAAGCCAAGGCGGTGGTCGGCAAGATGATCGATGCTGCCCGCGCGCGTGAAGCAGCACGTAAGGCACGCGAGATGACTCGCCGCAAAGGCGCATTGGATATCGCTGGCCTGCCGGGCAAATTGGCCGACTGCCAAGAGAAGGACCCTGCCCTCTCTGAACTGTACCTGGTGGAAGGTGATTCGGCAGGTGGTTCGGCCAAGCAAGGTCGTAACCGTCGCACCCAGGCGATCCTGCCGCTCAAGGGTAAGATCCTTAACGTCGAGAAAGCACGCTTCGACAAGATGATCTCGTCCCAGGAGGTCGGTACGCTGATCACCGCACTGGGCTGCGGCATTGGCCGCGAAGAGTACAACATCGACAAGCTGCGCTATCACAACATCATCATCATGACCGATGCTGACGTTGACGGTTCGCACATCCGTACCCTGCTGCTGACCTTCTTCTTCCGTCAGTTGCCGGAGCTGGTCGAGCGTGGCTACATCTATATCGCTCAGCCGCCGCTGTACAAGGTCAAGAAGGGCAAGCAAGAGCAATACATCAAAGACGACGACGCCATGGAAGAGTACATGACGCAGTCGGCCCTGGATGACGCCAGCCTGCACTTGGACGAATCGGCACCTGCGGTTTCCGGCGTACAGCTGGAAAGCCTGGTGAACGATTTCCGCGGTGTGATGAAAACCCTCAAGCGTCTGTCGCGCCTGTACCCACAAGAGCTGACGGAGCACTTCATCTACCTGGATGAAGTCACCCTTGAGCAGCTGGGCGATCACGCGCACATGGAAAACTGGTTGGCCAAGTTCCAGGCGCGCCTGAACAACAGCCAGAAGTCTGGCCTGGCCTACAAAGCTAGCTTGCGTGAAGACAAAGAGCGCAATGTCTGGCTGCCGGAGGTGGAGATTACTTCGCACGGTCTGGCCAGCTACATCACCTTCAACCGCGACTTCTTCGGCAGCAACGACTACCGCACCGTGGTCAACCTGGGTGGCAAGCTCAGCACCCTGCTCGGCGAAGGTGCGTATGTGCAGCGTGGCGAACGTCGCAAGGCGGTCACCGAGTTCAAGGAAGCCTTGGACTGGCTGATGAACGAAACCGCCAAGCGTCACACCATCCAGCGATACAAAGGTCTGGGTGAGATGAACCCGGAGCAGCTGTGGGAAACCACCATGGACCCAACCGTGCGCCGCATGCTCAAGGTCACCATCGAAGACGCGATCGCTGCCGATCAGATCTTCAACACCCTGATGGGTGATGCGGTGGAACCACGCCGCGACTTCATCGAAAGCAATGCCCTGTCGGTGTCCAACCTGGACTTCTGATCAGGTGTAGTTTCACCGACAAGCTGCATGAAAAAGCCCGCGTAAGCGGGCTTTTTCATGAGTGCCAGAGCCATCTGAGCGACAAGTATTGAACTGTCCAATTCAGCGCCCAGCCGCTTCATCCTTAATTTCGCTCCAACTGCTGTCGGGGTCGAAACGCGTTATCGCAGCCGCGCCCTTGGCACTGTCACGGCCGAGGTCTTTCTCGAACAATTCACCGTCGTGGCTGATCATAAAACTCATGACGCCAGTGTCCGCGTAGTTCGCCGGCCAGGCGATCACGGCAAAGCCGCGGGTCATGTGATCGCCGATCTTGTAGTCATAGGCGCCACCTGGTGCCGAAGGGCCTTGGGCGGTGAGAATCCGATAGTGATAGCCATGCCAGTCATCACGCTTGGCTGCATCACCGAATAGCGGCCCGAGTGGACTTTCTTCGACGCCGTCCACTTCCGGCCAGTACAGCCCGTCGAACGCCCCGTCGCTACTCATGAACTTCTGCGCGTACTCGAGCAGCCCATCGCCATTGCGATCAATTTCGGCGTAGTCCATCTGCGCGTCGTGATAGGCACGGGCTGCTTGAATGGTCGCCAATTCGTTGCGGCCGATGCGACGCTGGCGGATTTCCTCGGCACCTGCTTTGGTGTCGAAAGCCCAACCGCCAGCACTGTGTCTGATGGGAATTGGGAAAATCCAGGGTGTGTTGCCGACCACCAGATGTGCACGCTTCTGGCTATCGGACTGAACCTGGTGGGATTCCTTGTAGAGCGAGAGAAAGGCATCCACATCTTTACGATCGACGTCCTTGGTCGGGATATAAGTGTTCCAGTCGTTGCCGAGCAAGTTTGCCAACTGTTGGCTATCGGCCTTTTCACTACCCAGGGCCTGCACCAACGCTTCGCCTGCCGCCTCCGCGCTTGGGAAGTATTTCTGAGCGTAACTGCTGGACGTCCAGCAAAGGAGCAGCACCAGCGCAATCCGACTAGCAGTTTTCATGACTGACTCTCCTCTCAGCGGCGACGGCCGCCACCGCTGGATTGCATGCGCACGGGTCGTTGCATCTGATGACCGGCGGGCGCTGCGCTGGGGCGGCTGGCGCTACGTTGACTGATCTGTCCACGGTTGCTTGCCATGCGTGCCTGTGAAGGGTTGCGCACATCGGCCAAGGCGTTGTTGCGCGGCGCCTGGGCGCGAGCATGTTGCTGGCGGACTTGCTGGCGTGCTTGTTGATTACGCTCCGACGGCTGATGCTGGCGAGTTTTCAAAGGTGCCTGCGCGCCAGGCTTGTGCTGGCGGTCGGCGACCTGTGCGCGCTCGCGAGCGCTAGCGGGCTGGTTGATGCCCTGTTTTTCCAGGCTTTGTTGAGCGCGCTCACGCTCTGCACTCTGCACCCGTTGGCGGGCTTCGAGGTTGCTGGTTGCCGGTGCTTCGATGCCACGCTGGGCGAGACTTTCTCGGGCGCGCGCGCGATCTTCGACACGCGCCGGGGTGTCACCGCGATAGGCTGTGCGCTCTGCGCTGCCGGGCAAGCGCCGGTCGAACTGGGCTCGACTGGCTTGATCGCGGTAGGGGACGCCGTCACGATAGGTAGGATTATGGCGCCAGTTGTTCTGGTTGGTTTCGAGCCTGCGGTTGACGTTGTTGATGTTGTTGTAGCGATTGACGTTGATATCAACGTCATGATCGTCCCAGTCGCAATCCCCCCACAGAGAATTGACGATCGCTACGCCTGCACCGAAAGCCAGACCGGTCGCCAATGCCGTACCGATGGCATACCCCGGCGGTGGCGGATAGTACGCCGGTGGGTAGGACGCAGAGGACCAACTACCGTAGACCACAGAGGGGTTGTAGCTTGGGACGTATACGACCTGGGGGTTGGTCGGCTGGATAATGATGGTTTGTGCCGACGCGCCAGCTTGCCCCGCTGTAGTCGTGCCGCCTGCTTGAGCGTTTGAGGGTTGCACGATAACCCTCTGCTTATCGTTCGACTCCAGGTGGCCAGCAGCCTTTGCCTTAGCGCGCAAGCGCTGTACCGAATTCATCACCGCGTCGGGCTGGGCGAGAAAGGCATCGCCGACTCGCTGCACCCAGACTGGGTCCTGGCCAAGTGTGGCTAGCACCTGCGGGAAAGCCACCAACGATTGCACACTGGGGTCCCAAGGTTGCTCGGCGACCTGCTGGACGGCGGCATCGCCACTGACGTTCGGATGCGCCTTGGACCAGGCAACCGCGTCGGCGACATTGCCGGGATAGGTGGTTGCCATCAGCACCTGAGCCAGTAAAGCATCCGGGTACAAGGCCAACGGTGCAAGCATCTGATCAAGCTGTTCGGTGTTGAACACCTGCTCGCTGGGCGCGGCCGCAGTGGCAGGTACAGCTGCAGATACCGGCGCCGGGGCCGTTGCCTTAGGTGGCGCATCTTCTTCGGAACAGCCCAAGAGCGCGAGCATGGTGATGGTGAGCAGGATCGCCCTGTGAAGGCAGGCAGACATGACGATGCTCCTGTAGCTGAGGGACAGAGCGGAGCGTCAGGCGCCCAACGGGTTACCGGGTCGGCAATCGACGCATGGAAGGCTCAGAGCAGTATCAGCGTAGAAGAAAATTGCTCTGCCGGCGGTTCGGCGCCCGACAAGCCCGCTTCCACAAGGACCGCGCTGAACCCGCTTACAGACCCAGCTCACGCAAGCGCCGATAAAGCGTCCGCTCGCTCAACCCCAGATGTCGGGCCAACTCACTACGCGACCCTTGGAATTGCTCCAGCGCCAGCGCCAGCTCGCCCAGTTCGTTGCGGCTGCGGCGTGGTGTAGCTACGTTCTGCAGGGGGCCAATGTCGTGCGGCAAATGTTCTGGCCGAATCAAGCCGTCGTCGGCAAACAAGCGTGCCCGTTCGAGAATATTGCGCAGCTCGCGAATGTTGCCTGGGAACGGATGCAAGCTGAGCCGTTGTTGCGCTTGCGCAGTTAGCGTGGTGGATTGCGCGCCAGCCATGCGCTTCAACAAACTCTCGGCCAGCATGGGCAGATCCTCTACCCGTTCGCGCAGGGCAGGCAGCCGGATTGGAAAACCGCTGATGCGGTAGTACAAGTCTTCACGAAAGGTGCCCGCAGCGACCATTTCCTTGAGTGGTTTGTGGGTGGCAGAGACCAGGCGAAAATCCGAGTGCACCGTGCGCAGGCTGCCGACTGGGCGGAAACTGCCGGACTCGATCAGGCGCAGCAGCTTCACCTGCATGGCCAATGGAACCTCACCAATTTCATCGAGGAACAACGTGCCGCCATGCGCCGCTTCGGCCAAACCGATCTTGCGCTGGGTGGCTCCGGTGAAGGCGCCTTTTTCGTAGCCGAACAATTCACTCTCGAACAGGCTCTCGGTAAGACCAGTGCAGTCGACCACAACCAACGGCCCATTGGCGCGCAGGCTACCCAAATGCAGGGCGCGGGCAAAAAGCTCTTTGCCGGTTCCAGACTCACCCTGGAGCAACACTGGGATCTGCGCTGGGGCGGCTCTTTGCAAGCTTGCCAGGGCCGTCTTGAATGCCGGAGCACGGCCTACCAGGCCTTGCTGTTGCGGCTGGGCGGAGGCGAGCGTCACGGTGTTCAGACGCTCGACGAAGGCGACCACCCTACCCTGTTCATCCAGGATCGGCCGTAACTCGACGTCCACATGCTCAGGCCCACGGGGAGTGTGATGGATGTGCAGCACCCGCTCCGGCACTTTGCTGTCCCACGCCTTGCGCATCGGGCAGTGTTCGCCGGCCTGGTCGCAGGGGACGGCGTAGTGGTGGGATACCCGGTGACACTTCTCCCCCAGCGGCGCGTTGTCGTTGATGCCGAACTGGCGGCGGTAGGCAGCATTGGCGGCGAGGATGTTGTAGTCGGTATCGAGCACGATGGACGGATGCACGTCGTGTTCCAGATACGACACTAGCGCAAGGATCGCGGGTTGGTTGGCAGAAGCTGAAAACGCGGACATGACCAGGACCGGAAGAGAGTACATCGCGGAGGGTAGCAAGGACTGCCAATCACTGCCATTAGCTGCCAGTCGACTGCCAAGTCTGTCATTGGCAGTGGAGAGCACACGGATAGGAACAGGCTGCGCAGCGTGTTCTTCGCGGTAAACCCGCTGGCTAAAACCCTGATGCGTAGGGCTTGAACACTCACTCTATGTTTAATAGCAAAGCACACGTGGTTTCGGACCAATGCCCTGGCATGCATCTTGATAAAGCACCGTTTACTGCCTACGCCTCTAACAAGGCGCGGCGGATAAATCTGGAGAGTGCAATGATCATCGGCAGTAACATTTATGTGGAAGCCTTGTTCGACGAGGCCACCTCGACCATCAGTTACCTGGTCATGGATCGCCAGACCCAGGAGTGCGCGTTGATCGACAGCGTGCTCGACTATGACCCCAAGTCCGGGCGCACCAACACTGCCTCGGCGGACAAACTGATTGGCAGGGTCCAGGCGCTGGATGCCAAGGTGCACTGGATTCTTGAAACCCATGTGCATGCCGACCACCTTTCTGCGGCGGCCTACCTCAAGGAAAAGCTCGGTGGCCATATCGCCATCGGTGCACGTATTACTCAGGTACAGAAGACCTTCGGCGCCCTGTTCAATGCCGAGCCTGGCTTTGCCCGCGATGGCAGCCAGTTCGATGTATTGCTCGAAGATGAACAAGTGTTTCTGATCGGCACGCTGCGCGCGCGCGCCCTGCATACCCCAGGGCATACCCCGGCGTGCATGAGCTACGTGGTCGAGGATGCTGGCGAGATTGCGGTGTTCGTTGGCGACACCTTGTTCATGCCCGACTACGGCACAGCCCGCTGCGACTTCCCTGGCGCCGATGCACGCACGTTGTATCGCTCGATCCGCCGCCTGCTGGCCTTCCCCGATCAGACCCAGCTGTTCATGTGCCATGACTACCTGCCCAATGGCCGCGCACTGCGTTATGTCACCACCGTGGCCGAGCAGCGCGCCAACAATATCCACATTCATCAGGGCATCAGCGAGGACGAATTTGTGGCCATGCGCGAAGCGCGTGACGCGACGTTGGACATGCCGGTGCTGATCCTGCCCTCGGTACAGATCAACATGCGCAGCGGCCAGTTGCCTGAGCCGGAAGATAACGGCGTGCGCTACCTGAAGATCCCCCTCAACAAACTTTGAGCCCGCTATCGCAGGGCCCGCTCCCACGCAGAGACAGAGAGCTAACGTGGGAGCAGGCTTGCCCCGCGATAGAAAAAGAGCAGCTACCTCGATCAACAAGGAACATTTAAATGCCTGCCTCGCCGTCCACTTCCGCCAGCCCGCGCACCGATCACCACAAGGTGGTGATTATCGGTGCCGGGGCTTCGGGCATCGCCACCGCTTCGAGCCTGATCAGCCGTGATCCTTCGCTGGACATCGCCCTGATCGATCCTGCCGAGGTGCATTACTACCAACCAGGCTGGACCATGGTCGGCGCCGGTGTGTTCAACGCACCCAGCACCGCTCGGACCATGGCCTCGACCATTCCGCGTGGGGTGCGCTGGATCAAGGCCAGCGTGCAGGGGTTCGATCCGGTCGCGCAGCTGGTGATGCTCGAGGATGGTCGCGCGGTCAGTTACGAACAGCTGGTGGTATGCCCCGGCCTCAAGCTCGATTGGAACGCCATCGAAGGCCTGAGTGAGACCCTGGGGCGTAACGGCGTCACCTCCAACTACCGCTATGACCTGGCGCCCTATACCTGGGAGCTGGTGAAAAACCTCAAGCAAGGTCGCGCGCTGTTCACCCAGCCACCGATGCCGATCAAGTGCGCTGGCGCGCCACAGAAGGCGTTGTACCTGTCCTGTGATCACTGGTTGCGTCACGGCCATCTTGGCGCGATCAAAGCCAGCTTCTTCAATGCCGGCGCGGTGCTGTTCGGGGTAGCGGACTACGTACCGGCACTGATGAGCTACATCGACAAGTACAGTGTCGACCTCAACTACGCCCAGCGGCTGGTCGCCGTGGACGGCCCCGGCAAGCGCGCTACCTTCCTGCGCAGCTTGCCCGATGGCAGCACGCAGACACAGGTCGAACCCTTCGACCTGTTGCATGTGGTGCCGCCGCAAGTTGCCCCTGACTTCATCCGGAACAGTCTGCTGGCCGATGCGGGTGGCTGGGTCGATGTCGATCCGTACACCTTGCGCCATCGTCAATTCGCCAACATCCATGGTCTGGGCGATGTGATCAACACCAGCAACGCCAAGACCGCCGCCGCAGCGCGCAAGCAGGCGCCGGTGGTGGCGAACAATGTTTTGGTGGCGCTCGGCAGGCTGCCTGCCCTCGCCCACTATGACGGCTATGGCTCCTGCCCTCTGACCGTGGAGCGCGGCAAGATCGTCCTCGCTGAGTTCACCTATGGCGGTAAGGTCGCGCCGAGTTTTCCGCGCTGGTTGCTCGATGGTCGCCAGCCAACCCGATTGGCCTGGCTGCTCAAGGCACGGATCCTGCCGCCGCTGTACTGGCGTGGCATGCTCAAGGGACGGGAGTGGCTGGCCAAGCCGCAGCCGATGGTGATCGAGGGGCAGCAGTGATCGAGCATCAACTACTCGGCACGCTGCTGGGCACAATCATTGGCGCAGTGCTGGCGCTGACCGGCGCTGGCGGCGGCATCCTGGCTGTGCCGCTGCTGGTGTTCGGCCTGGGCCTGACGATGGTCGAGGCGGCCCCGGTCGGGTTGCTGGCGGTGGGCCTGGCGGCGGCGGTCGGGGCGGTGTTGGGTTTACGCCAGGGCTTGGTGCGCTATCGGGCGGCCCTGTTCATTGCGGTGATCGGCATCGTCGCTGCGCCGTTCGGCTTGATGCTCGCCCACAGTCTGCCCAACACGCCATTGGCGCTGGTGTTCGCTGTGGTGCTGGTTTACGCCTGCCTGCGCATCGGACGCAAGGCGGCGCGCGAACTGCGCGGTCAATCGCCATGCGGGGAACGGCAGATCATGCCCTGCGTGCTCAATCCGTTGCAGGGCCGACTGCGCTGGACCCTACCCTGCGCGCGTGCCCTGGCCTTCACCGGGGCGATGTCTGGATTGCTTTCAGGGTTACTGGGCGTTGGCGGTGGGTTCGTCATCATCCCTGCGTTGAACCGCTACACCAATCTGGACATGAAGAGCATCGTCGCCACCTCCCTGGCGGTGATTGCCCTGGTCTCCACCGGCAGTGTGGTCAGCGCCAGCATTGCTGGCGTCATGCACTGGCAGGTCGGTGCCCCGTTCGCAGTGGGCGCGGTACTTGGCCTGCTGCTGGCGCGGCCTTTGGCCGCCAAGCTTGCCGGGCCACGCCTGCAACAGTTGTTCGCCATCGTCGGCATCGGCGCTGCACTGCTGCTGGCGGGCAAGGCGCTACTCGGCTAGCAGGTCTGCCTGCTCGGCTGCGCACAGGGCGAGCAGGTAATCCCAGACCACCCGCAGGCGTACTGATTTGTGCAGCTCGCGCCGGGTGCAGATCCAGTAGCTGCGCTGGATTGTCTCACTCGGCAGCACGCGCACCAGGGTCGGGTCATGCCGGGCCATGAAATTGGGCAGCACGGCGATACCCAGGCCGGCACGCGCTGCGTGTTGCTGGGCGATCACGCTGGTGCTGCGGAACACCACATTCGGCGCCCGGCAAAAGCTGTTGAGAAACAGCAGCTCCTGGCTGAACAGCAGGTCGTCGACGTAGCCAATCCAGCTGTGCCGGGCCAGGTCCTCGCGGGTCTGCAGCGGTGGCGAGCGGTCGAGATACTCGCGACTGGCGTAGAGCGCCAGGCGGTAGTCGGTGAGTTTGCGGGTGATCAGCAAATCGGCGTTGGGCCGCTCCAGATGGATGCTGATTTCCGCTTCGCGGTTAAGGATGCTGACAAAGCGCGGCACCGCCACCAGCTCTACCTCCAACCCCGGGTAGCGCTCAAACAGATCGCTCATGCGCGGGGTGAAGAACATGATGCCAATGCCTTCGGTGACCCCTAGGCGAATCTTGCCCAGCGGCGTAATCGCCTGGGTGATTTCCTCCTGCGCCAGCAGCGCGACATTTTCCATCGCCTCGGCATGCTTGAGCAGGGCCTGACCGGAAGGCGTCAGTTCATAGCCCTGGGCATGCTGGACGAATAGTGCCGTACCCAAGCTTTTTTCGATGTTCTCGATATGCCGGGCGACGGTGCTGTGGGTGGTATTGAGCCGCTTGGCAGCGCTGAGCAGGCGACCGCTGCGCTGCAACTCGAGGAAAAACCGCAGATCATTCCAGTCGAACATGCTGATCCTTGTGCGTGATGGCGAGGGTTCTGAGCGCGGCCGTCGAGGCACTACGCAGGAGGATGCAGGACTCGTATGGCTCGTGGGACTTGCAGATCTCGTGGGACTCGTAGATCTCGTGGGACTCGTAGATCTCGTGGGAGCGGGCTTGCCCCGCGATAGCGATGGTGGCAGCACTACTGCTGTCGCGGGGCAAGCCCGCTCCCACGTGCATCCGTCAAATATCGCTCCCAGGTGCCTCGCATCCGCCAAACCCGCCCTACACTACCGACTCTCGCAGCTACCTGGGCTGTGCTAAAACGCACAGCCGTTGCGCAAAATCTCGTGTTTCCTCTGCGAAATTACTCACTAAGATGAAGGGCGACAAGAATAATAATCAGGCGCGAGGTTACACATGCCATCAGCCGATTCTGTCTACGACTACGTGGTCGTGGGCGCCGGTCCCGCCGGTTGCCTGCTGGCCAATCGTTTGTCCGCCGACCCTAGCTGCCGCGTGCTGCTACTCGAAGCGGGCGGGCGCGATAACTATCCGTGGATTCATGTTCCCGTCGGTTACCTCTATTGCATCGGCAATCCGCGCACCGACTGGTGCTTCAAAACCGAAGCGCAAGCCGGCCTGGCCGGTCGCAGCCTGGGTTATCCACGGGGCAAAGTGCTGGGTGGCTGTTCATCGATCAACGGCATGATCTACATGCGCGGCCAGGCGGCGGACTACGACCGCTGGGCTGAGCAAGGCAATGCCGGCTGGGCCTGGAGCGATGTGCTGCCGCTGTTCAAGGCCAGCGAGAATCACTTTGCCGGCAGCAGCGACAGCCACGGCGCCGAGGGCGAATGGCGGGTCGAGCAACAACGCTACAGCTGGCCGATTCTCGATGCCTTCCGCGACGCCGCCGAGCAAAGCGGGATCGCCAAGGTCGATGACTTCAACACCGGTGACAACCAAGGCTGTGGATACTTTCAGGTCAACCAGCGCAGCGGCGTACGCTGGAATGCGGCCAAGGCCTTTCTGCGGCCGATCCTCAAACGCCCCAATGTCACCATCCTGACTGATGTCCAGGTTGATCAGGTGCTGCTCGACAACACTCGTGCGACGGCGGTCAAGGCCCGTTGGCAAGGCGCCTGGCATGAGTTCAAGGCGCGCCGGGAAATCATCCTCTGCGCAGGATCTGTCGGCTCGCCTGGGATTCTCCAGCGTTCCGGAATCGGTCCACGCAAGCTCCTCGAAGGCCTGGGCATCGGCGTTCGGCATGACATGCCCGGCGTGGGCGGCAACCTGCAAGATCACCTGCAACTGCGCCTGATCTATCAAATCCGCAACACCCGCACCCTCAACCAGATGGCCAACAGCCTGTGGGGCAAGATGGGCATGGGCCTGCGTTATCTGTATGACCGCAGCGGCCCTTTGGCGATGGCCCCAAGTCAGCTCGGCGCGTTCGTACGCTCCAGCCCTGATCAGGCCACCGCCAACTTGCAGTACCACGTCCAGCCGCTATCGCTTGAACGCTTTGGCGAGCCGCTGCACCGCTTCCCTGCTTTTACCGCATCGGTCTGCAACCTGCGCCCGGCCAGCCGTGGACGCATCGATATCCGCTCTGCGGACATGAACGCCGAACCCTTGATCGACCCCAATTACCTCAGCGATCCGCACGACCTGCGCGTCGCCGCCGACGCTATCCGCCTGACCCGGCGTATCGTCCAGGCCCCTGCCCTGGCAGCCTTCGAGCCCCAGGAATATCTGCCAGGCCTCGCCCTGCAGAGCGAGCAACAACTGCACGAGGCGGCCAGCAAGATCGGCACCACGATCTTCCACCCGGTTGGCACTTGCCGCATGGGCAATGGGCCGCTGGACGTTGTGGATAACCAACTGCGCGTGCATGGCATTCCTGGTTTGCGCGTGGCTGATGCGTCGATCATGCCGCAGATCGTTTCCGGCAATACCTGTTCACCCACACTGATGATCGCCGAGAAGGCGGCACAACTGATCCTCAAGGGGGCTGCTACCCAGACCAACCTCAGCGACGCAAGCGCGATACCGACGCCCTGACCAGGCGCGTGCAACAACCGGCGGCTTGTGGTCAGGGGCTGCCGACAGTGGAACAACAAGAATAATCACTGTGGCCTGTAGGCCGAGGACAGCAACGATGTCGGATTACATCCAAGAGCAGGGTGCAGCGGCGAGCAGCTCCAGTCGTCGCGAGGAACGAAAGATCATTTTCGCGTCATCCCTCGGGACCGTTTTCGAGTGGTATGACTTTTTTCTTTATGGCGCGTTGGCGGCGGTCATCAGCAAGCAGTTCTTCGCTGGGGTCAACGACACCACCGCGTTCATCTTTGCCCTGATGGCGTTCGCCGCAGGCTTCCTGGTGCGGCCATTCGGGGCGTTGGTATTCGGCCGCTTGGGCGACATGATCGGGCGTAAATACACCTTCCTGATCACCATCGTGCTGATGGGCTTGTCCACCTTCGCCGTGGGCTTGCTGCCGACCTACGCCAGCATTGGCATTGCCGCGCCGATCATCCTGGTGATCTTGCGCATGCTCCAAGGCCTGGCGCTGGGCGGTGAGTATGGCGGTGCAGCCACGTATGTCGCCGAGCACGCCCCACCTGGCAAG
Organism: Pseudomonas sp. xss_2; assembly: GCF_043104195.1. NCBI lineage: Bacteria > Pseudomonadati > Pseudomonadota > Gammaproteobacteria > Pseudomonadales > Pseudomonadaceae > Pseudomonas > Pseudomonas sp. xss_2. Next base: position 81,887 of record NZ_JBICKL010000081.1, on the reverse strand, counting down.
CGCGGTTTCCACACCGGCTTCATCCAATCTACCGCGACCCTGGGCCTGCTGCTGTCGCTGCTGGTGGTGCTCGGCAGCCGCTACATCAGCGGCGATCAGTTCGAGACCTGGGGCTGGCGCCTGCCGTTCCTCTTGTCGATCGTGCTGCTGGGCATCTCCACCTGGATCCGCATGAGCATGCACGAGTCGCCAGCGTTCGTGAAAATGAAGGCCCAAGGCAAGGTGAGTAAATCGCCGATTCGTGAGTCGTTCACCAACTGGCCGAACCTCAAAGTGGTACTGACTGCCCTGTTCAGTATCAACGCCGGGCAAGCGGTGACCTTCTACACCGCGCAGTTCTATGTGCTGTTCTTCATGACCCAGATGCTCAAGATGGACCCGGCCCAGGCCAACACCCTGCTGATCATCAGCGTGGTGATCGGCGCGCCGTTCTTCGTGTTCTTTGGCTGGCTGTCGGATCGGGTCGGACGCAAGCCGATCCTGATGCTCGGCCTGCTGCTGGCGACAGTGCTGTACTTCCCGATGTTCAAAGCCCTGAGCCATTACGCCAACCCGCAGATCGACGCTGCCAGCCGTCAGGCACCGATCGTGGTGACGGCTGATCCGAACAGCTGCACCTTCCAGTTCGACCCAGTAGGCAAGGCGCGTTTCGACAGCCCGTGCGACAAGGTCAAGACCTTCCTGGTCAAACAGGGTCTGCCGTACAGCTCGGCTGCAGGGGCGAGCAGCGAAGTGGTGGTGAGCATTGGCGAGACCACCATCAATGGCTTCGACGAAGCGGCCATGCGTGCGGCCATCGAGCAGGCGGGCTATCCGGCCAAGGCCGATCCGTCGCAGGTCAACGAGTTCATGGTGGTGGTGCTGATTGTCGCGATGATCCTGATCGCGACCATGACCTATGGGCCGCTGGCGGCGGTGATGGTCGAGTTGTTCCCGACGCGGATCCGCTATACCTCGATGTCACTGCCCTACCACATCGGTAATGGCTGGTTTGGCGGGTTCCTGCCGACGGTGTCGTTCGCCTTGGTGGTGTACACCGGGGATATCTTCTACGGGCTGTGGTACCCGGTATTGATCACCGGGATCAGCTTGGTGGTGGGGATCTTCTGCTTGAAAGAGACCAAGGATGTGGATATCGACAAGGTTTGACCTGAAGAGCGAGACGCCTCTATAGCAGGCACAAAAAAACCGGCGTAAAAGCCGGTTTTTTTATCGCTCAAAAAAACTTATGCACGATTTTCAGAAAAACGTCATACAGAGAAATAAATAGCTAATTCAACAACTTAGATCATATCTCTGAGCGTTAATCCAAAAGTTGCTCACAAGTTATCCACAGAACGTCAGGCAGTGCGCTGCTCGGTGTTTTCTGCTGCTGGCGGCAGTGAACCCAAGGCCCGCTGGGTCGCCTCGTTCCACGCTTCGGCGCGGTTATTGAGGTCGGCAATCGCCCGTGGGCCGCTGCCTTCGGCATACATTGGCTGACCAATCACCACCTCGATCACCCCTGCCCGCTTGCCCCAGCCCGACTTGGGCCAGAACTTGCCAGCGTTGTGGGCAATTGGCAGGACTGGCAGGCCGGCATTGACTGCCAGCGCAGTGCCGCCACGGGAGAACTTGCCAATCTGGCCATGGGGCACGCGGGTGCCTTCCGGGAAGATCAACACCCAAACCCCTTGCTTGAGCAGCTCGTCGCCCTTCTTGGCGACATGACGCAAAGCTTCTTTCGGGTTGTCGCGATCAATTGCGATCGGCCGCAGCATGGCCATCGCCCAGCCAAAGAACGGCACATACAACAGCTCACGCTTGAGCACCTGGCTCAGCGGCTGGAAGTAGGCGGAGAGAAAGAACGTCTCCCAGGTGCTCTGGTGGTTGGAGAGGATCACGCACGGCGTATCCGGCACGTTCTCGGCGCCGGTGATTTTGTAGCGGATACCGAGGATCACCCGCGCCAGCAGCACGGCGAAACGGCACCAGTAGACGTTGATGAAGCGATAGCGTTGGCGAAACGGCAGAAACGGCGCAACGAAGAAGCTCAGGGTGCACCACAGCAACGAGCTGGTGCCCAGCAGCAGGTAAAAAAGAAAGATTCTGATCGCCTGCAGGATCGACATAGTGGCAAGTACCGTTGCGGGCATGCCCGCCTAATGAAAAAGTGCGCCAGCGTGGCGCACCCTCTTAAATAAGTGCTCTGGCCACAGCGGCCAGATCGTCAAAAATCAGGGTGTTTTGCGGGACGCCTTTACTCAGGGTCTTCTCACCCTTGCCGGTTTTCACCAGCACTGGTTGTGCTCCGACGGCCAGGGCGGCCTCCAGGTCACCTTTGCTGTCTCCGACAAACCAGATGCCGCTCAGGTCTGCCTGATAATGCTCGGCGATTGCCCGCAACATGCCAGGCTTGGGTTTGCGGCAGTCGCAGCCCTCGTCCGGTCCATGCGGGCAATAGACGATATGACCGACTTCACCACCCTGCTCGGCCACCAGCTCGCGCAGGCGCGCATGCATGGCCTCGAGGGTTTGCAGCGGGTAATAGCCACGGGCAATGCCGGACTGGTTGGTGGCGACCGCCACCGTCCAGCCGGCCTTGCTCAACTGCGCGATGGCCTCGATCGAGCCGGGAATGGGGATCCACTCCTGCAATGACTTGATGTAGGCGTCGGAGTCGAAGTTGATCACCCCGTCACGATCGAGAATCAGCAGTTTCAAGGCTTACCCCAGCAGCGAAATGTCGGCCACGCCCAGGAACAGACCGCGCAGGCGGCTGAGCAGGGCATAACGGTTGGCGCGCACCTTGGCGTCTTCGGCGTTGACCATCACCGCCTCGAAGAAGGCGTCGACCGGATCACGCAGGGCCGCCAGGCGAGCCAGCGACTCGCTGTACTGACGCGCAGCTGCCATCGGTTGCACGGCCTGGTCGGCCTGCTGGATGGCCGAGTACAGGGAGAACTCATTGGCATTGTCGAAGTACTTCGGCTCGACCTGTTCGGCGATAGCGCCTTCGGCTTTGCTCAGCAGGTTCGACACGCGCTTGTTCACCGCCGCCAGGGCTTCGGCTTCCGGCAGCTTGCGGAAGGCCTGCACGGCCTGTACGCGCTGGTCGAAGTCCAGGGCAGAACCCGGCTTCAGGGCACGCACCGACAGGTAGGTGCCAACGTCGATGCCTTCGTCTTCATAACGCGCACGCAGGCGGTCGAAGATGAACTCCAGGACTTGCTCGGACAGCCCAGCAGCCTTGACCTTGCTGCCGAACTGGGTGACGGCGAAGCTCACGGCGTCGGTCAGGTCCAGGTCCAGCTGCTTCTCGATCAGGATGCGCAGCACGCCCAGGGCGGCGCGACGCAGGGCGTACGGGTCTTTGCTGCCGGTTGGCAGCATGCCGATACCGAAGATGCCGACCAGGGTGTCGAGCTTGTCGGCGATGGCCACGGCAGCGCCGGTCAGGGTCTGTGGCAGTTCAGCGCCAGCACCGCGCGGCATGTACTGCTCGTTCAGGGCCTGGGCGACGTCTTCTGGCTCGCCATCGTTGACGGCGTAGTAGTAGCCTGCGATGCCCTGCATTTCAGGGAATTCGCCAACCATTTCGGTGGCCAGGTCGCACTTGGACAGCAGGCCAGCACGCGCGGCACGCTGGGCGTCGCCGCCAATGCGCGGGGCAATGAAAGCTGCCAGTTTCGAGACGCGCTCGGCTTTGTCGTAGACGCTGCCCAGCTGAGCCTGGAACACCACGTTCTTCAGGCGCTCGTTGAAGGTTGCCAGCGGCTGCTTCTTGTCTTGCTTGAAGAAGAACTCGGCGTCGGTCAGGCGCGGACGCACGACCTTCTCGTTGCCCTGGACGATCTGCTTCGGATCGCGGCTCTCGACGTTGGCCACGGTGATGAAGCGCGGCAGCAGCTTGCCTTCGCTGTCGAGCAGGCAGAAGTACTTCTGGTTGTCCTGCATGGTGGTGATCAGCGCTTCTTGTGGCACGTCGAGGAAACGCTCCTCGAACGAGCACACCAGCGGCACAGGCCACTCGACCAGCGCGGTCACTTCATCGAGCAGCGCTGGCGGCACGATGGCCGTGCCTTCCTGCTGCATGGCCAGTTCCGCGGTGCGCTTGGCGATCAGCTCGCGGCGCTCGGCGAAGTCGGCCAGCACGTAGGCCTTGCGCAGGTCTTCGACGTAGTTGGCCGGGGTGGTGATGACCACGTTTTCCGGGTGGTGGAAGCGGTGGCCACGCGACTCGCGCCCAGCCTGTTGCTTGAGGATGGTGCAGTCGACGACCTGGTCACCAAGCAGCATGACCAGCCACTGGGTTGGACGCACGAACTCTTCACGGCTGGCCGCCCAGCGCATGCGCTTAGGAATCGGCAGGTCGTTGAGCGAATCTTCGACGATGGTCGGCAGCAGGCTGGTGGTAGCCTTGCCCGGGATGTGCTGGGAGAAGCGCAGCTTGGCGCCGCTCTGGTCGATCTCAGACAGATCGACGCCACATTTCTTGGCAAAGCCCAGTGCTGCCTGGGTCGGTTTGCCTTCAGCATCGAACGCTGCCTGCACGGGCGGGCCGTCGACGTTGATGCTGCGGTCTGGCTGCTGCACGTCGAGCTGACGGATCAGCACGGCCAGACGGCGCGGCGCGGCATAGACCTGCTTGGCGGTGTAGTTCAGGCCAGCGGCCTGCAGGCCTTTCTCGATGCCTGCCAGGAAGGCGTCGCCGAGGCTGGCGAGGGCCTTGGGTGGCAGCTCTTCGGTGCCCAGTTCAACCAGGAAATCTTGAGCACTCATTGTGCAGCCTCCAGCTTAGCCAACACTTCATCACGCAGTTCAGGGGTCGCCATCGGGAAGCCCAGGCGTGCGCGAGCTTGCAGATAGCTTTGCGCCACGTCTCGGGCCAGGGTACGCACACGCAGGATGTAGCGCTGACGCTCGGTCACCGAGATGGCGCGGCGGGCGTCGAGCAGGTTGAAGGTGTGCGAAGCCTTCAGGACCATTTCATAGGTCGGCAGCGGCAGGTCGAGCTTGATCAGACGGTTCGCTTCGCTTTCGTAGAAGTCGAACAGCTCGAACAGTTTCTCGACGTTGGCGTGCTCGAAGTTGTAGGTCGACTGCTCCACTTCGTTCTGGTGGAACACATCGCCATAGGTCACGGTGCCGAACGGGCCATCGGCCCAGATCAGGTCGTAGACCGAGTCGACGCCCTGGATGTACATGGCCAGACGCTCCAGGCCATAGGTGATTTCACCGGTGACCGGGTAGCACTCGATGCCACCGACTTGCTGGAAGTAGGTGAACTGCGTCACTTCCATGCCGTTGAGCCAGATTTCCCAGCCCAGACCCCAGGCACCGAGGGTCGGCGACTCCCAGTTGTCTTCGACGAAGCGAATGTCGTGGACCAGCGGGTCCAGGCCGATCGCTTTCAGCGAGCCGAGGTACAGCTCCTGGAAGTTGGCCGGGTTGGGCTTGAGGACCACCTGGAACTGGTAGTAGTGCTGCAGGCGGTTAGGGTTCTCGCCATACCGTCCGTCGGCTGGACGACGGCTAGGCTGCACGTAGGCGGCGTTCCAGGTCTCTGGGCCGACGGCGCGCAGGAAAGTAGCGGTGTGGAAAGTGCCGGCGCCTACTTCCATATCGTAGGGCTGAAGTACCACACAACCTTGCTCCGCCCAGTATTGCTGCAGGGCGAGGATGAGGTCTTGGAAGGTACGCACGGCTGGCGTAGGCTGGCTCACGAAATTCACCTGTATCTGGGGATGCGGATGTAAAGAGCGGGAGTATAACCTGATTCGCCTCGCCCTCTACTCATTGGAGCCTTATGCCACGCTGCTTTTGGTGTACCGACGATCCGTTGTACCAGGCCTATCACGACCAGGAATGGGGAACGCCACAGCGCGACCCGGCGTTGCTGTTCGAGATGCTTTTGCTCGAAGGGTTCCAGGCGGGGCTGTCATGGATCACCGTGCTGCGCAAACGCGAGCGCTATCGCCAGGTGATGTATGGCTTTGACCCGGTGCAGCTGGCGCAAATGAGCGATGAGCGCATCGAGGAGCTGATGCTCGATGCCGGGATCATCCGCAACCGCCTCAAACTCAACGCCGCCCGGCGCAATGCCAAGGCCTGGCTGGCTGTGGATAACCCCGCGCAGTGGCTCTGGTCGTTCGTGGGTGGTGAGCCGAAGATCAACCACTTCAACGGCCGCAGCGAAGTCCCGGCAGTCACCGACGAAGCCAAGGCGATGAGCAAGGCGCTGCAAAAAGCCGGCTTCACGTTTGTCGGCCCGACCATCTGCTACGCCTTCATGCAAGCCACCGGCATGGTCATGGATCACACCACCGACTGCGATCGCTACGCCGCGTTGCTGCGCTGAGGGGTTACAATGCGCGCCTTGCAGAAATAAGGAATAGGGCTGTGGAAAAATTCAAAGGCGCCCTGATGGTCGGGGTGCTGCGACTGTTCGCCAAACTGCCCTGGGGGGCAGTGCAGCGAGTTGGCGCGGGTATCGGCTGGCTCATGTGGAAGATTCCTAACGGTTCGCGCAACGTGGTGCGGATCAACCTGGCCAAGTGCTTCCCGCAAATGGATCCTGCCGAGCGCGAGCAACTGGTGGGCCGCGCCCTGCGTGACATTGGCAAATCGTTCGTCGAAAGCGCCTGCGCCTGGATCTGGCCACCACAGCGCTCGCTCGAACTGGTCAAGGAAGTGCACGGCCTGGAAGTGCTGGAGCAGGCCCTGGCCTCGGGCAAGGGCGTGGTCGGTATCACCAGCCACCTGGGCAACTGGGAGGTGTTGAACCACTTCTATTGCAGCCAGTGCAAACCGATCATTTTCTACCGCCCGCCCAAGCTCAAGGCGGTGGATGACTTGCTGCGCGAACAGCGCGTGCAGATGGGTAACCGCGTGGCGCCGTCGACCAAGGAAGGCATCCTTAGCGTGATCAAGGAAGTGCGCCGTGGTGGCCAGGTGGGGATCCCCGCTGACCCGGAGCCGGCTGAGTCGGCGGGGGTGTTCGTACCGTTCCTGGGTACGCAGGCGCTGACCAGCAAGTTCGTGCCGAACATGCTCGCCGGTGGCAAGGCGGTGGGGGTGTTCCTGCATGCCCTGCGGCTGCCGGATGGCTCGGGGTTCCGGGTGATTCTGGAAGCGGCGCCGCAAGAGATGTACAGCGACGATGTGACCGTATCGGCGGCGGCCATGAGCAAGGTGGTCGAGCGTTATGTGCGTGAGTATCCGAGCCAGTACATGTGGAGCATGAAACGCTTCAAGAAGCGCCCGGCGGGCGAGGCGCGCTGGTACTGACATCGAATGCTAGTCAGTTAAGAGAGGGGACTGCCTGAGCCATCGCAATCGCGGGGCAAGCCCGCTCCCACGAGGTCTCTGCAAGGCCCACATTTTGGGCTCGGCTCGGACTACGTGGGAGCGGGCTTGCCCCGCGATTGCGGTGGCTCAGGCAAAACGCATTAAGGTCTGTCAGCTTTATCCAGCTTTTTGAGAAACACCGTCATCTCTTTCTCGGCCTGCTTGTCGCCATGCGCCTGCGCGGCGGCAATGCCCTCCTCCCAGGCCTTGCGCGCCGCCTCCAGGTTGCCGTCCAGCTGATACGCCTTACCTAAAAGCTTCCAAGCCGCCGAATACTTCGGATCCTGCTCGACACACCGCGCCAGGTGCACCGCCGCCTCAGCGCCGTTGCCTTCATCCAGCCAAGCCTTGCCCAGACCAAAGCGCAACAGCGCGTTATCCACACCCTTGGCGAGCATTTTTTCCAGCGATTCGCGCATGCCGTTTCTCCTTAGAAGAAGCTCAAGCCCACGTGGAACAGCTTCTCCACGTCACGGATATGCTTTTTATCCACAACGAACAGAATCACATGGTCGCCGGCCTCGATCACCGTATCGTCGTGGGCAATCAGCACTTGCTCGTCGCGAATGATCGCGCCGATGGTGGTGCCGGGCGGCAGGGCGATGTCTTCGATGGCCTTGCCAATCACCTTGCTCGACTTCGAATCGCCGTGCGCCACCGCTTCGATAGCTTCAGCCGCGCCCCGACGCAGCGAGTGCACGCTGACGATATCGCCGCGGCGCACGTGCGCCAGCAAGGTGCCGATGGTCGCCAGCTGCGGGCTGATGGCGATATCGATATCGCCGCCTTGGACCAGGTCGACATAGGCCGGGTTGTTGATAAGTGTCATGACCTTGCTCGCGCCCAGGCGCTTGGCCAGCAGCGAGGACATGATGTTGGCCTCGTCATCGTTGGTCAGGGCCAGGAAGATATCGGCGTCGGCGATGTTCTCTTCGAGCATCAGGTCCTTGTCCGAAGCGCTGCCTTGCAACACCACAGTGCTTTCCAGGGTGTCGGACAGATAGCGGCAACGCGCCGGGCTCATCTCGATGATCTTGACCTGATAGCGGCTCTCGATGGCCTCGGCCAGACGCTCGCCGATCTGCCCGCCACCGGCGATGACCACACGCTTGTTGGTTTCGTCGATGCGCCGCAGCTCGCCCATCACCGCCCGGATGTGGGCCCTGGCGGCGATGAAGAACACTTCGTCGTCGGCTTCGATCACGGTATCGCCATGCGGCTTGATCGGCCGGTCGCGACGGAAGATCGCCGCCACCCGGGTGTCGACGTTGGGCATGTGCGCGCGGATCTGGCGTAGCTGCTGGCCGACCAGGGGGCCGCCATAATAGGCCTTGACCGCTACCAGCTGCGCCTTGCCTTCGGCGAAGTCGATCACCTGCAGCGCGCCGGGGTGCTCGATCAGGCGCTTGATGTAGTTGGTCACCACCTGCTCGGGGCTGATCAGCACGTCGACCGGAATGTGGTCGTTGTGGAACAGCTCTTCGCGGGTGAGGTAGGCCGACTCACGCACCCGGGCGATCTTGGTCGGGGTATGGAACAGCGAATAGGCGACCTGGCAGGCGACCATGTTGGTCTCGTCGCTGTTGGTGACCGCTACCAACATGTCGGCGTCATCGGCGCCGGCCTGGCGCAGCACTGTCGGCAACGAGCCGCGGCCTTGTACGGTGCGGATATCGAGGCGATCGCCGAGGTCGCGCAGGCGTTCGCCGTCGGTGTCGACCACCGTGATGTCGTTGGCTTCGCTGGCCAAGTGTTCCGCCAGCGTGCCGCCTACCTGGCCTGCGCCGAGGATGATGATCTTCATCCGCTACTCCTAACCTTTATTTTTATCCGCGCGAAGCGGCAATCTTGATCAGCTTGGCATAGTAGAAGCCGTCGTGGCCGCCTTCCTGGGCCAACAGCTGGCGACCATGCGCCTGGCGCAGGCCGGCTGCGGTGGCCAGGTCCAGCTCGCGAGCCCCAGGGGTGCGGGCCAGGAAGGCATCGATCACTTCGGTGTTTTCCGTCGGCAGGCTCGAGCAAGTGGCGTAGAGCAGCATGCCGCCGACTTCCAGGGTCGGCCACAGGGCATCGAGCAATTCGCCTTGCAGGCTGGCCAAGGCCGGGATGTCGTCGGCTTGGCGAGTCAGCTTGATGTCGGGGTGACGGCGGATCACGCCGGTGGCCGAGCATGGGGCGTCGAGCAGGATCCGCTGGAACTGCTTGCCGTCCCACCAGGCGGCGGTTTCGCGAGCGTCACAGGCGATCAGCTTGGCGTCCAGCTGCAAACGGTCGAGGTTCTCGCGCACACGGGTCAGGCGTTTGGCTTCCAGGTCGATGGCGACCACTTCGCTCAGGCCCTGTTCGGCTTCGAGCAGGTGGCAGGTCTTGCCGCCCGGCGCGCAGCATGCGTCGAGCACGCGCTGGCCGGGCGCCAGATCGAGCAGATCGGCAGCCAGTTGCGCGGCCTCGTCCTGAACGCTGACCCAACCGTCGGCAAAGCCCGGCAGGCCGCGCACGTCGCAGGCGGCTTCGAGCACGATGCCGTCACGGCTGTATTGGCAAGCGCTGGCAGCGATGCCCGCTCCAGCCAGCAACGCCAGGTAGGCATCGCGGCTGTGATGACGGCGGTTGACCCGCAGGATCATCGGCGGGTGGGCGTTGTTGGCCGCGCAAATCGCTTCCCACTGCTCGGGCCAGAAGGCCTTGAGCGACTTCTGCAGCCAGCGCGGATGGGCAGTGCGCACCACCGGATCGCGCTCCATACCGGCGAGGATCTCTTCCCCTTCCCGCTGGGCGCGGCGCAGCACGGCATTGAGCAGGGCCTTGGCCCAGGGTTTTTTCAGCTTGTCGGCGCAGCCCACGGTCTCGCCAATGGCGGCATGGGCCGGAATGCGCGTGTAGAACAGCTGGTACAGGCCGACCAGCAACAACGCCTGCACATCGCAGTCGGCGGCTTTGAAAGGCTTCTGCAAGAGCTTCTCGGCCAACAGGTCCAGGCGTGGCTGCCAACGGGCGGTGCCGAACGCCAAGTCTTGGGTCAGGGCACGGTCGCGCTCGTCGACCTTGTCCAGTTGAGTTGGCAGCGAGCTGTTCAGCGAAGCCTTGCCGCTAAGCACGGCGGCCAGGGCGCGGGCGGCGGCCAGACGTGGGTTCATTGGCCAAGCACCTTACCGCTGGCGAATTTCTCGCGACGGCTGTTGAACAGGTCGCTGAAATTCAGCGCCTTGCCACCTGGCAGTTGCAGGCGGGTCAGGCTCAGTGCCTGGTCACCGCAGGCGACCACCAGGCCGTCTTTGCTGGCGCTGAGGATCTCGCCAGGTGCGCCCTTGCCTGTGGACAAGTTGGCGGCGAGTACCTTGACGCTCTCGCCATCGAGGGTGCTGTGGCACACCGGCCAAGGGTTGAAGGCGCGCACCAGGCGCTCCAGTTCCACCGCCGGGCGGTTCCAGTCGATGCGTGCTTCGTCTTTGTTCAGCTTGTGCGCATAGGTGGCCAGGGCATCGTCCTGCACTTCACCTTGCAGGCTGCCATCGGCCAGGCCGGCGATGGCCTGGACCACGGCTGGCGGGCCCATCTCGGCGAGGCGATCATGCAGGCTGCCGCCGGTATCGTCGGCGCTGATCGGGGTGACCACCTTGAGCAGCATCGGCCCGGTATCCAGGCCTGCTTCCATGCGCATCACGGTGACGCCGCTCTGGGCATCGCCGGCTTCCACGGCGCGTTGGATCGGCGCCGCACCGCGCCAGCGTGGCAGCAGCGAGGCATGGCTGTTGATGCAGCCCAGGCGCGGGATGTCGAGCACCGCCTGCGGCAGGATCAGGCCGTAGGCAACCACCACCATCAGGTCGGGCTTGAGCGCGGCCAGCTCCGCCTGAGCCTCGGCATTGCGCAAGGTTGGCGGCTGCAACACCGGGATGTCATGGGCCACGGCCAATTGCTTGACCGGGCTCGGCATGAGCTTCTGCCCACGGCCCGCCGGGCGATCCGGCTGGGTGTATACCGCCACCACTTGGTAGGGGCTGTCGAGCAGGGCTTTGAGGTGTTCGGCGGCAAACTCTGGGGTGCCTGCGAAGACGATGCGCATGGAGTTCTCGCTTTAAAAAAGAAAAAGGCTTGCCGGAGCAAGCCTTCTGCAAGGTGGGAATCAGGCTTGCTGGCGGTGCTGCTTTTCCAGCTTCTTCTTGATCCGGTCACGTTTGAGCTGCGACAGGTAGTCGACGAACAGCTTGCCGTTGAGGTGATCCAGCTCGTGCTGGATGCACACCGCCAGCAGGCCCTCGGCCTCCAGCTCGTACGGTTTGCCATCGCGATCCTGGGCCTTGACCCGGACCCGCAACGGGCGGTCGACGTTCTCGTAGAAGCCCGGCACCGACAGGCAGCCTTCCTGGTACTGGCCCATGTCGTGGGTCAGCTCTTCGACCTCGGGGTTGATGAACACCCGTGGCTCGCTGCGATCTTCGCTCAGGTCCATCACCACCAGGCGCAGGTGTACGTTGACCTGGGTCGCGGCCAGGCCGATGCCAGGGGCTTCGTACATGGTTTCAAACATGTCGTCGATCAGCTGGCGCAGGGCGTCGTCGAACTCCGTCACCGGTTTGGCGATGGTGCGCAGGCGCGGGTCAGGGAATTCGAGAATGTTCAAAATGGCCATAGGGGTCAGGCAGTCACTGTGCGGTCGGTTGAAAACTGAGCACACATAATAAAGGGAAACGGGGGATTCAGCACCTGGCAAAGCTCGTCTAGGGTTTCAAAGGACGCCTTATAGCCCATTCGACTGACAGGTTGTCAAAGTATTATCAACACAGTTATCCACAGGTTGTGCCAGGTGGATGACCCTCTGTCGATCAAGGATGATCTGCCATGCCTGAACACCATTCGTCTGCTTGTCCGCCTGCCGAGCTTGAGGCGCGTTTGCGTCTGCATCGGCTGCCCGAGGTGGGTCTGCGGCGCTTTCAAACGCTGATCGAAGCTTTCGGCAGTGCCTCTTCGGCACTCAGTGCGCCGGCCACCGCGTGGCGTACGTTGGGCATTCCCGCAGCCGCCTGCGAAGCGCGCCGCAGCCCTGAGGTGCGCGATGGTGCAAGTGCCGCAATGGCCTGGCTAGAGCGGCCTGGCCAGCATTTACTGATGTGGGACCAGCCGGGTTATCCACCGCTGCTGGGCGAAATCGATGATGCGCCGCCGCTGCTTTTTGTCGCCGGTAACCCAGCCCTGCTCGAGCGCCCGCAGCTGGCGATCGTCGGCAGTCGCAGGGCGACACCGCCTGCGCTGGATAACGCGGCGATGTTCTCGCGCTACCTGGCCAAGGCCGGATTTACCATCACCAGCGGCTTGGCGGTGGGCGTCGACGGTGCCGCTCATCGGGCCGCATTGGAGGCAGGCGGGAGCACGATTGGGGTGCTGGGCACGGGCTTGGAAAAACTTTATCCACAGCGCCACCAGTCGCTCGCCCAGGCGATGATCGAGCGCGGTAGTGCGGTGGTTTCCGAGTTCCCACTGGACGCCGGCCCGTTGCCTGCCAACTTCCCTCGCCGCAACCGGATCATCAGCGGCCTGTCGTTGGGCGTGCTGGTGGTTGAGGCGAGCCTGGCCAGTGGCTCGTTGATCAGCGCGCGGCTGGCAGCTGAGCAAGGCCGTGAGGTGTACGCGCTGCCTGGCTCCATCCACCACCCTGGCGCCAAGGGCTGTCACCAACTGATTCGCGACGGCGCCTTGTTGGTAGAGAGCGTGGAACAGATCCTCGACAGTCTGCGCGGTTGGCAGAACCTGCCTCCTGCGCCTGTGGATAAGCCTGCCCATCCCCTGCTCGCCTTGTTGCATGCCCAACCGCAGACCAGCGAGGGCCTGGCGCGCAGCAGCGGCCAGCCCATGGCGCAGGTGTTGGCCAGCCTCACCGAGCTTGAGCTTGAAGGGCGGGTCAGCAATCAAGCTGGGCGTTGGTTTGCGCGGTCCGGCTAAGTAAACTGCAGATCAGCTTTATATGCGGAGAGACAGCAATGGTGAGCAGTTGGCGTGTGCAACAAGCCGCACGGGAGATTCGGGCGGGCGCGGTGATTGCCTATCCGACGGAAGCGGTCTGGGGCCTGGGCTGCGACCCGTGGAACGAAGACGCGGTGTATCGCCTGCTGGCGCTCAAGTCGCGGCCTGTGGATAAAGGCCTGATTCTGATTGCCGACAACATTCACCAGTTCGACTTCCTGTTCGAAGACTTCCCCGAAGACTGGATCGAGCGCATGAGCAGCACCTGGCCCGGGCCTAATACCTGGCTGGTGCCGCATCAAGGCTTGTTGCCCGAGTGGGTGACCGGGCAGCACGATACGGTGGCGTTGCGGGTCAGCGATCATCCGCTGGTGCGCGAGTTGTGTGCGCTGGTCGGGCCGTTGATCTCGACATCCGCCAACCCGGGGGGGCGGCCAGCGGCCAAGAGCCGGTTGCGCGTCGAGCAGTATTTCCGCGGCCAGCTGGACCTGGTGCTGGGCGGGGCGCTGGGGGGGCGGAAGAATCCGAGTGTGATTCGTGATCTGGCCACCGGTGAAGTGGTTCGCGCGGGCTGAAATCGGCATTCTGGGGCCAATGCAGTCAGGTAAGGAATTGCCGTTGCGTGGAGCCTTATCGCGGGGCAAGCCCGCTCCCACGTGGATTCTAAATGGCGCGAATTCGTGAGGGTTGCGGCTATGACGTGGGAGCTATCACGTGGGAGCGGGCTTGCCCCGCGATAGTGTCTGTGTGAACAACGAAACAGTGCTAGCGCAGCGCCCAGATTTTTCTGAATTTGTCTTATATGGCTGTCCCAACGGCATTCAGAGAAATATCCTACGCACGCTGTCGAACGCCGTTACCTTCTCAGTGGGAACTCGTACCTCTAGGCTTCATTTCGTCGCTGAATAACTCGGCGATCGGGTGTGGTAGCCCGGGTGCGTTTCTCCATGACAGTCTATGGCGGCTGTGCGTGGGAGGCTTTCGAGCCTGCCTGGATTGGAAAATGCCCGGGTCTACCACCTCGCGTACAGTCGCCACCCAATTCACGTGGTAGTGATTGGCGGCGGCATTGAGGAGCATTTTCCAATGGCTAAAAAAATCGTTCCCGACCCACCTCTTCCTTGCACCACCGCTCACCCCTTCGGCCGCTGCGATGCCGGCCACCCGCCGCTGTATTCGGTAAACCCCAACATCCCCATCGAAGACGCCTTGGTCCACGTAGCCCTGCACCTGCGCTGTGCCTACGAAACAGGCATGCAGGCCATTGATCATCTGCGCGAAGAAGGCCGCGGCATGTTCTGGGCGAACCTGCATGCGGTCGAGGCGGCTGAGGGGGTGGTTGAAGCGTTGCTCGACAGCTTCGAGTCCGGGACATTGAGCAAGCGATTGGCGGTCTGAGTTGACGCTATCGCGGGGCAAGCCCGCTCCCACGTGGACCATGAGTACCGCGAAAATCCTCGGGGTCACACTTATAACGTGGGAGCGGGCTTGCCCCGCGATTGGGCCGCTAAGCGGCCCCACTGGCTTCAGGGCAGAAGCACCGTCGAACCCACCGTGCGCCGCGCCGACAATTCAGTCTGCGCCTTGGCCGCTTCACTCAGCGGATAACGCTGCTGGATATCCACGGTCAGCTTGCCACTGGCAATCATCGCGAACAGGTCATCGGCCATGGCCTGGGTGTTCTCGGCATTGTTGGCATAGCTAGCCAACGTCGGGCGGGTCACATACAGCGAGCCCTTCTGCGACAGGATTCCCAGGTTCACCCCGCTGACCGCGCCCGAGGCATTACCAAAGCTCACCATCAGGCCGCGCGGTTGCAGGCAATCCAGCGAGGTCAGCCAGGTATCGGCGCCAACCCCGTCGTACACCACTGGCACTTTCTTGCCGTCAGTCAGCTCCAGCACGCGCTTGGCGACGTCTTCGCGGCTGTAGTCGATCGTCTCCCAGGCGCCCAGCGCCTTGGCCCGTTCGGCCTTCTCGGCCGAGCTGACGGTGCCAATCAACTTGGCTCCCAGAGCTGCCGCCCACTGGCAAGCCAGCGAACCGACCCCACCGGCAGCGGCGTGGAACAGAATCACATCGCCCGGCTGCACGGCGTAGGTCTGCTTGAGCAGGTACTGCACGGTCAGGCCCTTGAGCATCACCGCAGCGGCCTGCTCGAAGCTGATGCTGTCGGGCAGCTTGACCAGATTCGCTGCTGGCAGGGTGTGCACATCGCTGTAGGCACCCAGCGGGCCGCCGGCATAGGCCACGCGGTCGCCGACCTTCAGGCGGGTGACGCCCTCGCCCACGGCATCGACCACGCCGGCGCCTTCGGTGCCCAGGCCCGAGGGCAGCGACGGTGGTGCATACAGGCCACTGCGAAAATAGGTGTCGATGAAGTTCAGGCCGACTGCCTGGTTACGTACGCGCACTTGCTGTGGGCCGGGTGGGGCCGGGTCGAACTCGACCAGCTGCAGGACTTCTGGGCCGCCATGCTGGCTGAACTGGATACGCTGGGCCATCTCGCACTCCTGTTGTCGGGATTGAAGCAGGCCTTCTATCGGACGCCTTTGCTTGATCGCCGTCAACTGCGGCGGGCCAGTTGCCGGTGGTATGCTACGCGGCGAATTCTTCCCCTGCCCCTCCCAGGTGACCCGATGACCAGCCGCACCGAGGCCGTGAAGGCCTATCTGCTCGACCTGCAAGACCGCATCTGCTCTGCCCTTGAAACCGAAGACGGCGGCGCCCGCTTCGTCGAGGACGCCTGGGTGCGCGAAGCCGGTGGTGGCGGGCGCACGCGGGTGATCGGTGAGGGCAAGGTGATCGAAAAAGGGGGAGTCAATTTCTCCCACGTATTCGGTTCAGGCCTGCCGCCTTCGGCCAGCGCTCACCGGCCGGAGCTGGCCGGACGCGGCTTCGAGGCGCTGGGCGTGTCGCTGGTGATCCACCCGCACAACCCGCATGTCCCTACTTCGCACGCCAATGTGCGCTTTTTCATCGCCGAGAAAGAAGGCGAGGAAGCGGTCTGGTGGTTCGGCGGTGGCTTCGACCTGACGCCCTACTATGGCAACGAGGAAGACTGCGTGCATTGGCACCGCGTCGCCGAGCAGGCCTGCGCGCCGTTTGGCGCTGATGTCTATCCGCGCTACAAGGCCTGGTGCGACCGCTACTTCCACCTCAAGCACCGCGGCGAGCCGCGTGGTATTGGCGGGTTGTTCTTCGATGACTTGAACGAGTGGGACTTCGACACCTGCTTTGCCTTCATCCGCGCCATCGGCGATGCCTATGTTCAGGCCTACCTGCCAATCGTCCAGCGCCGCAAGGACACGCCCTATACCGCTGAGCAGCGCGAGTTCCAGGAATACCGCCGGGGGCGCTATGTTGAGTTCAACCTGGTCTATGACCGCGGCACCCTGTTCGGCCTGCAGTCGGGTGGCCGTACCGAGTCGATCCTCATGTCGCTGCCGCCGCAAGTGCGTTGGGGCTACGATTGGAAGGCCGCGCCGGGCAGCGAAGAAGCGCGCCTGACCGAGTACTTCCTGCAGGATCGCGACTGGCTCGGCCAGTGAGCCCTGTGGATAACCGAGGAGCCCTCATGGACCAGTACGTCGTTTTCGGCAACCCGATCGGCCACAGCAAGTCGCCGTTGATCCATCGCCTGTTCGCCGACCAGACCGGCCAGGACATCGAGTACAACACGCTGCTGGCGCCACTGGATGACTTCAGCGACTGCGCCCGGGGCTTCTTCAAGCAGGGCAGCGGCGCCAACGTCACGGTGCCGTTCAAGGAAGAGGCCTATCGCCTGTGCGACAGCCTGACCCCACGAGCCCAGCGTGCTGGCGCGGTGAATACGCTGAGCAAGCTGGCCGATGGCACGTTGCAGGGCGATAACACCGACGGTGCGGGCCTGGTGCGTGACCTGACAGTGAATGCAGGGGTCGAGCTGACGGGCAAGCGCATCCTCATCCTCGGTGCCGGCGGCGCCGTGCGTGGGGTGTTGGAGCCGCTTCTGGCGCATAACCCGCAGTCGGTGGTGATCGCAAACCGCACGGTGGAAAAGGCTGAACAGCTGGCGCAGGAGTTCGATGAACTTGGGCCCGTGGTCGCCAGTGGTTTTGCCTGGTTGCAGGAGCCGGTCGACCTGATCATCAATGCAACTTCCGCGAGCCTGGCGGGCGAGATGCCAGCGATTGCCGAGAGCTTGGTCGAGGCGGGGCGCACGGTGTGCTACGACATGATGTATGGCAAGGAGCCAACCCCGTTTTGCCAATGGGCCAGCCGGTTAGGCGCCGCGCAGGTATTGGATGGGTTGGGGATGCTGGCGGAGCAGGCGGCTGAGGCGTTTTTCATCTGGCGCGGGGTTCGTCCAGAGACCGGGCCGGTGCTCGACGAGCTGCGTCGGCAGTTGGCGCGCGGCTGAATTTGAGATTTTAGGGCCGCTTTGCGGCCCCTCGCGGGGGTTCACGTTGTCCCTGTGCGAGCGGGCTTACCCCGCGATGTGGGTCTCACTCTTCAAAGCGGATCGGACACAACTCAGCCCCTTCCAGCTTCTGCAACTCTTCAACCACCTGCGGCCGCGCCCTTTGCAGGGTCAGGCTGCCGCCATTACGGCCTAATCTCCGCGCCTCGCGGTGCAGCATGTCGACCCCTGAGTAATCGATGAAGTTGACCTGCCGCGCATCGATCACCACATGCGGCCCCTGGCAGCGCTGCAAGCGCACCTGCAGGTAATGCGCGGCACCGAAGAAGATCGACCCGCCCACCCGCAGCACATCCGCCTGCCCTTCTCGACTCTGCTGCACCCGTGGCCGCGAGGTGCGCTTGAGGTAGAAGAACAGCGACGCCAGCACCCCTGCATAGATCGCTGTCTGCAATTCCAGGAGCAGCGTGGCGGCAGCTGTCAGCGCCATTACCAGAAACTCGGCACGGCTGACCCGGAACAACGCACGAATGCCGCGATGATCCACCAAGCCCCAGCAGATCAACAAAATGCTCCCGGCCATGGCCGGAATCGGCAAATGCGCGATCAACCCGGCGCCGGTTACCGCGAACAGCGCCACCCACAGTGCCGAGAACACCCCGGCCATGGGCGAGCGGGCGCCGGCCTCGTAGCTCAGGCCGGAACGGGTGAAAGACCCGGACGACAGGTAGCCGGAGAACACCGCCCCGACCATGTTCGACAGGCCTTGGGCGCGGATCTCTTGGTTGGCGTCGATCAGTTGTTCGGAGCGCGCCGATAGCGAGCGGGCGATGGACAGGCTGGTCACCAGGCCGAGCATGCCGATCGCCACGGCGCTGGGGAGCAGGCGCAGGATCAGTTCCAGGTCCAGCAGTGGCAGCGGGCTCAGTGGCGGCAGTTGGCCAATGAACGCCGGCACCCGTGGCACGTGGCCGAACACGCTGGGCATCAGCCAAGCAGCCAGGCTGACCACGATCAGACTTATCAACAGGCTGGGCCAACGCGGGCGCAACAGCTTGATCACGATGCCTATCAACAATGTGGCCAGGCCCAGGCTCAGCGATGGCAGGTCGACCTCCCCGGCATGGGCAAGCAGATCCTGGAGGGTTTTTAGCGCTGTAGCCTGGCTGGGCAGGTCCATGCCCAGCAGGTTTGGCAGTTGGCCCAGGGCGATGACGATAGCCGCGCCGAGGGTGAAGCCGAGGACCACCGAATGCGAGACGAAGTTGACCAGCGCACCGAAGCGCAGCAGCCCGAGTAATAGCTGAAAGGCGCCGCCCAGGAAGGTCAGCAGCAGGATCAGGGTGACGTAGTCGGCGCTGCCGCTGACGGCCAGGGGGCTGATGCTGGTGTAGAGGACGATCGAGATAGCCGCGGTGGGGCCGCAGATCAGGTGCCAGGATGAGCCCCACAGGCAGGCGATCAGCACCGGCACGATGGCGGCGTACAGGCCGTATTCGGCGGGCAGGCCGGCGATCAGGGCGTAGGCGATCGACTGCGGCAAGGCCAGGATCGCGCCGCTGAGGCCGACCAGCAGGTCCTGGCGCAGGCTACGGCGCGATTGCCGGGGGAGCCAGGCGAGGAACGGCAGCAGGTGGGTCAGGCGGGGCATGGCGATCTATCCAAGGTTTGCAGTGTTTGAGCGGGCGCTATCGCGGGGCAAGTCCGCTGCCACGAATTACCCCTAGGTAAAGGGATGTTGCGTGGGAGCGGGCTTGCCCCGCGTTGAAAGCGCCACTATAGCTTGGCTTTGACCGCCGTCAGCGCATCACCCCCCTCTTTTGCCGTTACCCCAGCCAACCACCCCTGCAGCCGCTTGGGATGCGCCTTCAGCCAGTCCTTGGCCGCCACATCGAAGCTCACTTTGTTATCCACAACCTGCGCCATGATGCTGTTCTCCATGTCCAGATCGAAGCTCAGGTTCGCCAGTAGCTTCGCTGCGTTGGGGCAGGCTTGTGGATAACCCTTGCGCACCAAGGTGTACACCTCGCCTTTACTGCCAAACCACTGCTCGCCGCCGGTGAGGTAATGCATCTTCAACTTCACATTCATCGGATGCGGGGTCCAGCCGAGGAAGGTGATGAACTGGTGCTTCTTCACTGCCCGCTCAACCTGGGTGAGCATTGCTTGTTCACTGGACTCGACCAGTTTCCATTTGCCCAGGTCGAACTGGTTTTTATCGATGATTTCTTTGAGCGACAGGTTAGCCGGCGCGCCAGAGCCGATCCCATACAACTTGTTGTCGAACTGTGCGGCATGTTTTTGCAGGTCGGCGAAGTCCTTGACCCCGGCATTCCACACGTAATCAGGTACCGCCAGGGTGAACTCGGTGCCTTGCAGGTTGCGGCTGAGTTTCTGCACATCGCCGTTGGCGATGAACTTGTCATGAAAGCCCTGCTGCGCGGGCATCCAGTTGCCGAGGAAGGCGTCGACCTTGCCGTCCTTGAGGCCGCCATAGATGATCGGCACCGCCAGGCTGTCGATCTTCACCTGGTAACCCAGGCTTTCCAGGAGCAAGCGGGCGACGGCGTTGGTCGAGGCGATATCGCTCCAGCCAGGGTCGGCCAGTTTGACCGTGCTGCACTGTGCGTCGCTGTCGCTGTCGGCGTTGGCGGTGACGGCGCCCAGGCTCAGGGCCAGGCTGATCACGGCGGTAGGGAATTTGTTCATGGCGGCCTCTTTACTCAATCGATAGGTGCGGGCTGTGGATAACGTGCCTTGCGCTCGAGGTCGTCGAGATCGATGTGATTGCGCATGTACTGTTGGCTGGCGTCGACCATCGGTTGGTGGTCCCAGCTGTTCAGCTTGCCGATGGCCAACGCCTGCGCCACCAAGCGGCGGCGGCGCTGGCTGGCCAGCACTTGCTGGCGCAGGCTGGGGATATCCCAGCGTTGGCGGGCCTGATCGACAAATGCCTGCAGCAGCGCCTGGTGATCCGGGCTGCTGGTGAGGTTCTCCCGCTCGTGCGGGTCGCGGCTCAGGTCATAGAGTAAACAGGGGTCGTCTTCGCTGTACACGAACTTGTACGGGCCGCGGCGAATCATCATCAGTGGGCCGATCGTGCCTTCGGCCATGTACTCGCCGATCACTTCGTCATGGCCGCCCTGCCCTTGCAGATGGCCCAGCAGCGAGCGGCCGTCCAGGTGCAGATCGGCCTGCACCTGGCCACCGGCCAGTTCGACCAGGGTTGGCAACAGGTCACAGGTAGACACCGCTGCGCTGACTCGCCCGGCAGCGAACCGCTTGGGTGCATGCACCAGCAGGGGGACGCGCGCCGACATCTCGAACCAGTGCATCTTGTACCAAAGGCCACGCTCGCCAAGCATGTCGCCATGATCGCCGGAGAACACGATCAGGGTGTCATCGCTCAGCCCGCATTCCTCCAGGGTTTGCAGCAGCTTGCCGATGTTGTCGTCGATGTAGCTGCAAGCACCGAAGTAGGCACGGCGGGCGTCGCGGACCTTATCCACAGGCAGCGGTTTGTCCCACAGGTCGTAGACCTTGAGCAGACGTTGCGAATGCGGGTCTTGCTCGTGCTGCGCCAGCACCTCGTCCGGCATCGGGATATCCACAGCCTGGTACAGATCCCAATAGTGCTGGGCAATGGTGTACGGATCGTGCGGGTGGGTCATCGACACGGTCAGGCAGAACGGCTTGTCGTCGCCTGCACGGACATGGTCATAGAGGTATTGGCGGGCCTTGAACACCACCTCTTCATCGAAATCCAACTGGTTGGTGCGCACGCACGGCCCGGCTTGCAGCACCGAGGACATGTTGTGGTACCAGCTGGGGCGCTGCTCGGGCGCGTCCCAGTTCACCGCCCAGCCGTAGTCGGCCGGGTAGATGTCGCTGGTCAGGCGTTCTTCGTAGCCATGCAACTGGTCCGGCCCACAGAAGTGCATCTTGCCTGACAGCGCCGTGCGGTAGCCGAGGCGGCGCAGGTAGTGGGCGTAGGTAGGAACGTCGGCGGGGAAATCGGCCGCGTTGTCGTAGGCGCCAATGCGGCTGGGCAGCTGGCCGCTGACCAGGGTGAAGCGCGAGGGCGCACACAGTGGGCTGTTGCAGTAGGCGGCGTCGAACACCACCGCCTGCTCTGCCAGGCGGCTGAGGTTCGGCATCTTGATCGGCGAAGGGGCGTAGATCGGCAGCATGGGCGCGGCCATCTGGTCGGCCATGATGAACAGGATATTGGGTCGTTTCATGGTGGCTTCCATCGTCGAGAGTTATGCGAGCGGCTTGCGATCGAGGATGCGACTGTGGATAACATGGGTAAAGCCCATGGCGGGCAATGACTGGGATTAGCTGAGCTTATGTTTGAGCACCTTGCCGAGTTGTCGCTGGATACCTTGCGGGTGTTCGAGGCCGCTGCCCGTTTGCGCAGCTTCACTGCGGCGGCGCTGGAGTTGGGTACAACCCAGCCGGCGGTGAGCCAGCAGGTCAAGCGCCTGGAGGCGCAGCTAGGCGCGCGGCTGTTCGACCGGATCTACCGGGGCATTACCCTGACTGAAGCGGGGCAGCTTCTGTTCGAGCAGGTGCATCAAGGTTTGCAGGCGATGGATGAAGGTGTGGCCCAGGCCAGCGGCCACAGCCAGCGTGAAGTGCTGCAGGTGGCGACTGACTTTGCCTTCGCCGCGTTTTGGCTGATGCCACGTTTGCAACGTTTCCATGAGGCCTATCCACAGGTGGATGTGAGCCTGGTGACCGGCGAACGCAGCCAGGGCATGTTGCGCCCGGATATCGATGTGGCTGTGTTGTTTGGAGATGGGCGCTTTCATCAGGGCGAGAGTCGCTGGCTGTTCAATGAAGAGGTTTTTCCGGTTTGCAGCCCACGGCTGATTCATGGCAAACCCTTGTCAGCCGTGGCTTTGCAACGATTGCCATTGCTGCATTTGCGCGGTGAGCAGGCCAGCCGCTGGTTTGATTGGGCGGGGGTATTTCGCGGCTTGGGTTTGTCCAGCCCGCCGCCGGCTGGGCAGCTGCGGTTCGACAATTACACCTTGCTGATCCAGGCGGCGATTGCTGGGCAGGGGGTGGCGATTGGCTGGGCGCATCTGGTCGATGGGCTGGTGGAACAGGGCTTGCTGTGTCGGCCATTGGAGGGCAGTTTGCGCTCGGAGCGTGGCTATTACGTGGTGCTGCCGCCGCGTAAGCGGCGTGGGGCGTTGATCGAGCGGTTTGTCGATTGGTTGGAAAGTGAGCGGCGCATTTGAGGTTTTGGGGCTGCTGCGCAGCCCTTCGCGGGCAAGCCCGCTCCTACAGGTTTTTGGCGCCGAACCGCCGCGAAGGGCTGCACAGCAGCCCCAGAAGCTATGACACGAAGTTCACATGCTCGCCCCGATGCAGATCCAGCTCCAGGCAATCGACCATCCCCGCCGCGACCCCGGCCAACCGCCGCAAAGGCCCAGCGAGCCCCGGCTCCAGCGTTCCATCGGCACTGCGAAAATGCTCGATACCCAGCCCTGAGACGTCTTGCGGCGCGTTGATCAACGTCCAATGCAGCCCACTGCGTTGCAGCACATCGACGATCTGATTGGCCTCCTCGACCTGCTGCCCCGGCGTATCCAGCACAGCAAAATCGCCCACCAGCAACAGCCGGCGTATAGTCGTGCGCTCAAGCCCAGCCACCAGTGCCTGGCTCATCTGCCGCTGCGCCGGCCAATCGCCGGGTGCCAGCGCCGAGAGCAAGACGATCACCGCTGACCCTCCAGCCACGCTTTGTTGCGCCTGGTCAGCACTGCCCAGCCCGCCTATCTTGAAGTGCAGGCCCGGGCGCGGCGCCTGGCGGTTGAGGTCGTCGACCACTGCGGTAACCTCGTGCTGGCGCGACAGCAACTCGACCGCCAGTGCACTGCCAAGGCTGCTCTGGATCCCGAACAGGACCAGTTTGAAGACTGGGGTTTCGGCATTTTTCACCTGATCGCTCCCTGTGCCGGTGGGGGTGATCGTTGGACCGCATTCAGGAGTTATCGTGCAAAGGATCAAGGGCTATCACGCCCATATTTACTACGATGCGCAGACCATGGAGCAGGCCCGGGCGCTGTGCGAGGAGGCTGCGCGGCTGTTTGGGGTGAGCATGGGGCGTATGCACCAGAAGCCGGTCGGGCCGCATCCGGACTGGAGCTGCCAGCTGGCCTTCGAGCCGGAACTGGTGGGGGTGGTGCTGCCGTGGTTGGCGCTGTATCGCAAGGGACTGGTGGTGTTTCTGCATCCACTGACGGGGGATGAGTTGGCCGATCATCGCGATCATGCGATCTGGATGGGGGCGATCAGGCCACTGGATCTGGCCATCTTCGAAGATTAATCGTGGCCTTTTCGCCGGCAAGCGCGCCGCCACAGCGATAGCGCTAATTATCACAGCTGCGCATTCCCTGTGGGAGCGGGCTTGCCCGCGAACGAGGGCGAAGCCCTCGCAAGACAGGCGACTCAGTTACGCGCCGAGCGCACCCCTTCAGCCAGCGCCGAGCACAGGCTCAACACATCGCTGACGGCCTGATCGGCATCTTTGGCCTGGGCAATCTTGTCGACCAGCGCCGACCCTACCACTACCCCTTCCGCCAGGCGGGCGATCGCAGCCGCTTGTTCTGGAGTACGGATACCAAAACCAACGCTGACCGGCAGATCGGTATGCCGACGCAGACGAGCGATAGCCTCGCTGACGTGCTCGGTAGTCGCCGAACCTGCGCCGGTCACACCCGCTACCGAGACGTAGTAGACGAACCCGGAGCTACGCTCCAGCACGCGCGGCAGGCGCGCATCGTCGGTAGTCGGCGTGGTCAGGCGGATGAAGTCGATGCCCGCCGCCTGGGCCGGGGTGGCCAGCTCGGCATCGTGCTCTGGCGGCAGGTCGACGATGATCAGGCCATCGACACCGGCTTCTTTCGCTTGGGCGACGAATTGCTCCACGCCGAAACGGTGGATGGGGTTGTAGTAGCCCATCAGCACGATTGGCGTGGTCTGGTTGCCGACGCGGAACTCACGGACCATCTGCAGGGTTTTTGCCAGGGTCTGACCGGCTTCCAGGGCGCGCAGGGTGGCGAGCTGGATGGCCACGCCATCGGCCATGGGATCGGTGAACGGCATGCCCAGCTCGATCACGTCGGCGCCAGCGCCAGGCAGGCCCTTGAGGATCGCCAGCGAGGCGTCGTAGCCGGGGTCGCCAGCGGTGATGAAGGTGACCAGCGCCGAGCGGCCTTCGGCCTTCAGGTCGGCGAAGCGTTGTTCAAGACGGCTCATGCCTGTTTCTCCTGGGCGGCCATGTGGTTCATCACGGTTTGCATGTCTTTGTCGCCACGGCCGGACAAGCACACGACCATCAGGTGGTCCTTGGGCAGGGTCGGCGCGCGCTTGATCGCTTCGGCCAGGGCGTGGGAGCTCTCCAGGGCCGGGATGATGCCTTCCAGGCGGCAAGTGGCGTGGAAGGCGTCGAGGGCTTCGTCGTCGGTGATGCTGACGTACTCGACCCGCTTCACTTCATGCAGGTAGGCGTGCTCCGGGCCGATGCCTGGGTAGTCCAGGCCCGCCGAGATCGAGTGGGCGTCGGTGATCTGGCCATCGGCGTCCTGCAGCAGGTAGGTGCGGTTGCCGTGCAGCACGCCGGGTACGCCGCCGTTGAGGCTAGCGGCGTGTTTGTCGGTGTCGACGCCGTGGCCACCGGCTTCAACGCCGATGATCTGTACGCTGGCGTCATCGAGGAAGTCGTGGAACAGGCCCATGGCATTGGAGCCGCCGCCTACGCAGGCAACCAGGCTGTCAGGCAGACGACCTTCTTTTTCTTGCAGCTGGGCGCGGGTTTCCTTGCCGATGATCGACTGGAAGTCACGGACCATCGCTGGGTACGGGTGCGGGCCGGCAACGGTGCCGATCAGGTAGAAGGTGTCGTCGACGTTGGTCACCCAGTCGCGTAGCGCTTCGTTCATGGCGTCCTTGAGGGTGCCGGTGCCGGCAGTGACCGGAACGATTTCGGCGCCGAGCAGCTTCATGCGGAACACGTTGGCTTGCTGGCGCTCGATGTCGGTGGCGCCCATGTAGATCACGCAAGGCAGGCCGAAGCGTGCGGCGACGGTGGCGGTGGCCACGCCGTGCATGCCAGCGCCGGTTTCAGCGATCAGGCGTTTTTTGCCCATGCGCTTGGCCAGCAGCACTTGGCCGATGCAGTTGTTCACCTTGTGCGCGCCGGTGTGGTTGAGCTCTTCACGCTTGAAGAAGATCTTCGCGCCGCCGCAGTGCTCGGTCAGGCGCTCGGCGAAGTACAGGGGATTGGGGCGGCCGATGTAGTCGCGCTGGAAGTAGGCCAGCTCTTCGAGAAATTTCGGGTCGGCCTTGGCCGCTTCGTACTCGCGGGCCAGGTCCAGCACCAGCGGCATCAGGGTTTCTGCCACGTAGCGGCCACCGAACGAGCCGAACAGGCCGTTGGCGTCGGGGCCGGCGCGGAATTGGGTCTGGGTCATGGGGCGCTCCAGGGCGTTATGAATGAGTGATGGGCTTTACTCTAACCACGACAGGCTCGGCTGAAAACCGATAAGATTGCTACAACTTGTCAGGAAATCTCACACGTCCCATGCGCCAGGATCTGCCTCCTCTCAATGCCTTGCGGGCCTTTGAAGCAACCGCCCGGCTCAACAGCGTCAGTCAGGCCGCCGAAGTGCTGCACGTGACTCATGGGGCCGTGAGTCGGCAGATCAAGGTGCTTGAGGAGCATCTAGGGGTGGCACTTTTCGTCAAGGACGGGCGTGGCGTCAAACTCACAGATGCCGGCGTGCGCCTGCGCGATGCCAGCGTTGATGCGTTTGACCGGCTGCGTGGGGTTTGCGCCGAATTGAGCCGGGATGTCAGTGAGGCGCCGTTCGTCCTGGGTTGCTCGGGCAGCCTGCTGGCGCGCTGGTTCATCCCCCGCCTGGGGCGGCTCAAGGCAGATTTGCCGGAGTTGCGTTTGCACTTGTCGGCGGGCGAAGGCGACCTTGACCCGCGCCGTCCCGGGCTGGATGCCTTGCTGGTGTATGCCGAGCCGCCGTGGCCGGCAGATATGCAGGTGCATGTACTGGCCGAGGAGCGTATTGGACCGGTGCTCAGCCCGCACTTCGCAGGCTCCGAGCGTTTACGTAATGCGCCCGCGCAGGCGTTGCTCGGCGAAGCCTTGCTGCATACCACCTCGCGTCCGCAGGCATGGCCGGCATGGGCGACGCAGCACGGTCTGGACGCTGGCGCGTTGCACTTCGGCCAGGCCTTCGAGCATTTGTATTACTTGTTGGAGGCGGCAGTTGCAGGCTTGGGCGTGGCCATCGCGCCGCAACCGCTGGTGGCGGACGACCTGCGCGCGGGGCGTTTGATCGCCCCGTGGGGCTTCTCGCCCACCCAGGCTGCGTTGGCGCTGTGGGTGCCGCGGCGCGCCGCAGACGGGCGCGCCGAGCAGTTGGCGCAGTGGCTGCGCCGTGAGTTGGACCAGCAGGCGGTTTAGTTGCGCTTGGTCAACAGATAGGCGGCCAGCAGGCCCAGGGCGCCGACGGCAACGCCAGCGGCGGTCCAAGGGTGTTCCTGGGCATAGTCTCGGGTGGCGATACCGGTCTGGCGCGTGCGGGTCTTGACCTCGTCATACGCATCGCTGAGCACGCTGCGCGAGTGCTTGAGCGCGTTTTCCGCATTGCCACGGATCGCCTTGATGGTCTTGTGCGACTCCTCGGATGCGTCGTGCTTGAGGGTCTCCAGGGTCTTGAGCAGGCTCTCGATCTCGGCTTCCATGTTTTCCAGTGAGGTTTTACGCAGGGCGTTGCGGGCCATGTTGACTCTCCTTCGCAGTGGATTGGCTGTTAGGGTTGCGACTGCGCGGTGTGGCGAAAGTGCGATCGAACTTTCATCGGTGGCGATGGCTCGCAGGTAAACCAGGCCTGCACTGCTAGGCTCAATCCGACACTTCACTCAAGGAGAGCGCTCATGTCCGATCACCACACCTACAAGAAGATCGAACTGGTCGGGTCGTCGCCCACCAGCATCGAAGACGCGATCAACAATGCCCTTGCCGAAGCCGGCAAGAGCATCAAGCATCTGGAATGGTTCGAGGTAGTGGATACTCGTGGGCACATTCGCGATGGCAAGGCCGCGCATTTTCAGGTGACCCTGAAAGTCGGTTTCCGCATCGCCAATAGCTGAAACAGTGCCGGGCTAGCGTGTCCCGGCGCGATGGGGTAATACAGATACAGGGCGCCCAGCCGGCGCCCTTTTCGACTTTGATCTGAACAAGGAAAGCGATCGATGAAGAAACTGCTATTAGCGATGGGTTTGCTGGCGGTGGCAGGTGGCGCGATGGCGGCGGGTAAGCCGTGCGAGGAGCTCAAGGCTGAGATTGCGGCGAAGCTGGATGCCAAAGGGGTTACTGGCTACACGCTGGAGATCGTCAACAAGGGTGAGCCGGCGGGCAAGGTGGTTGGGAGCTGTGAAGGTGGGACCAAGGAAATTGTCTACCGCCGGGGTTGAGGCCATCGCGGGGCAAGCCCGCTCCCACGGCAAATTGAGCTGCGCCCCAGATGTTGGACACCCATCCATCATCTGGGGCGCAGCTCAAATCACTGGCGTGGGAGCGGGCTTGCCCCGCGATGGGTCTCACTCAGTCTTCAAGGCCTGAGCCAGCAGCTCATAAGACCTGACTCGGTCGGCATGTTCATACAGATCACAGGTAAAGATCAGCTCATCCGCCCCGGTCTGCTCCAGCAGCACCTCGACTTGGGCCCGCACCTTCTGCGGGCTACCTATCATCGCCAGCCCCAGGAAGCTCATGACCGACTCGCGCTCATGCGGCAGCCACAACCCATTCATGCTCTCGACCGGTGGCCGCTGCATCAGGCTCTGGCCACGCATCAGGGCAAGAATGCGCTGATACACCGAGGTGGCGAGGTATTGAGCGTGTTCGTCGGTCTCGGCCACCACCATCGGCACGCCCAGCATCACGTAGGGCTTGTCGAGCACCGTCGAGGGCTTGAAGTGATCGCGGTAAATCCGAATCGCCTCGTGCATCAGGCGTGGCGCGAAATGTGAGGCGAACGCGTAGGGTAAACCACGCATCCCCGCCAATTGTGCGCTGAACAGGCTGGAGCCCAAGAGCCAGATCGGCACTTCGGTGTCATGCCCTGGCACGGCGATTACACGCTGGTCCGGCGTGCGTGGACCCAAATAGCGCACCAGCTCCTCGACGTCATCCGGGAAGTCATCAGCGCTGCCTGAGCGCTCACGGCGCAGCGCGCGGGCTGTCATCTGGTCGGAACCGGGGGCGCGGCCCAGGCCCAGGTCGATGCGGCCCGGATACAGGCTGGCCAGGGTGCCGAACTGTTCAGCGATGACCAGCGGCGCATGGTTGGGCAGCATCACCCCGCCTGCGCCCAGACGAATGGACGAAGTGCCGCCGGCCAAATAACCGATCAGCACCGACGTTGCAGAGCTGGCGATACCGTCCATGTTGTGGTGTTCGGCCACCCAGAAGCGGTTGTAGCCGAAACGCTCGACGTTGCGCGCCAGATCCAGCGAGTTGCGCAGCGACTGGGCGGGGCCGGCATCAGCGCGCACGGGTACCAGGTCGAGGGTGGATATCTTCAGGTCTCGCAGGTGCGTCATTGGAGCCTCCGCAGAAGTGGTTGGCCAAGGGCCTTTTAGACTCTGTATGGGCAGATTCGGCGGATTCAATCCAAGGCCTGCGATTGTTCTGAACTTGCCGTAGGCACAGTCCTCTCAACCTTAGGCACACGAACCCATGCCCAGGAGGCAACAATGAAAAAGACAGCATCGGCGGTTTGGCAAGGTGGTCTCAAGGATGGCAAGGGCCTGCTGTCTACCGAGAGCGGCGCCCTCAAGCAGAACCCGTATGGCTTCAATACCCGCTTCGAAGGGACCCCAGGCACTAATCCGGAAGAGCTGATTGGCGCGGCCCATGCCGGCTGCTTTTCGATGGCGCTGTCGATGATGCTCGGTGAGGCGGGGCTGACCCCGGAGCGGATCGATACCATCGCTGAGGTGACCTTGGACAAGCAGCCCGACGGCTTCGCCATCACGGCGGTGCACCTGATTCTCAAGGCGAAGGTGCCCGGCGCCAACGACGCGCAGTTCCAGGAAATTGCCAACAAGGCCAAGGCCGGTTGCCCGGTATCCAAGGTACTCAACGCGCAGATCAGCCTGGACGCCACCTTGGTACCGTAGGCGGCGCAACGGCGGACGTTTGCTGTAGTCTAAAGGGCGTTGGCAGTTTGCCTGCCCTTTCAGGAGCCGTTCCATGATCCGCGTTGCAATCGCCGTGCTGGCTTCCCTGCTCGCAACGTCCGCGTTGGCGGCGGTCAAGCCGTGTGAGGAACTCAAGGCTGAGATCGAAGCGAAGATTCAAGCGCGAGGGGTAGCCTCATACACGCTGGAGATCGTCCCTAATAGCGAGGTCAAGGATCAGAACATGGTCGTTGGCAGCTGTGATGCTGGAACCAAGAAGATCATTTACCAGAAGAATGATCAGTAGTGTCTGAGCCAAGGGCCGCTTGGCGGCCCTTGGCGAGTAGGCTTGTCGTTCCAGCGGGCTGCCTGAACAGCGCTAGGGAATGCAGAAGATGTCGCTAGGCTCATCGACCAACACCTTGCGGCTGTTGTCGTACAGGTACACCTGCGGCTGCATCGCTGGCGCCCGGGCTTCCAGGCGATAACGCTGGCCAGCCTCGAAATTATCGAAGCGCACGGTCAGGTAGCAGGTGCGTTCGGTGGGGTCGGTGGTAAACAGCCCGCTGGTCACTTCGTAGTCAAAGCGCACGACCAACTCGTGTTTGCCAGGGGTGACCTGGAAGTAGCGCCCATCGTTGAGTCGCTTGCCATCCAGGCGATCGGCCATGATCACTCGACCTGGCGTGATGGTGTACAGGTCGATCCAGGCTTGCTTGGGGTCGGCGGGGGGCAAGGGGCTGGCGCAAGCCCCCAGTGCACTGAGGGCGATCAGCATCATGGGCTGGCGCATGGTGAAACTCCCACTTGCACGTTCACAAGGCACAAGCATAGCGCCAATCAGCACGTTCAGGTGCGTTGGCAGCCTGCCGGTTCGCCCTGCCCCACCAGTTTTTGCTGCTGATCATACAGCTTGATCCACGGGCGGAAGCCAATGCTGCCCGCTTGCAGGCGATAGCGCTGGCCAGCGTTGAAGTCCTTGAAGCTGACATTGAGCTGGCAATCGCGCCACAGCGGCTCGGCGACGGGGCCGATATTGCTCGGGGCGACAGGAAATTGGTAGCGCACGGTCAGCTCATGGTTGCCGGGGGCGACTTCGAAATAGCGGTTATCGGCCCAGTCGCGCTCATCCACCTGCACGGCGTGCAATGAGGTGTCATCGTGAGGGGCCAGGTCGATCCAGGCCTGGTTCGGGTCGGGATCTGGCAGGGTGGAGCAACCTGACAACAGCAGCAATGTGCCGATGGCTAACTGTGAACGCATGGCGATACTCCCCCTTGGCGAGATAATCTTTGACTGGCACCGGCCTTGAGCGAGATAGACAGCTGCAATGTTTCGAATTTTTCTTTTCCAGCGCTCAGGCCCTGGGGCACTCGACCGCGTTTTAACCGCTTTTGTTCCCGTACTTGCCGCGCTTCTGCTCAGCGGTTGCAGCAGTGTCAGCTATTACAGCCAGCTGGCCGAGGGCCAATGGCAGTTGTTGCGCGCCCGTCAACCGGTGGAGCGCTTGCTTGCGGATCCGGCGACTGAGCCGACGCTGCGCCAGCGCCTGTTGCACGCCGAGCAGGCGCGGGTATTTGCCAGTGAACAGTTGAAACTGCCCGATAACCGCAGTTACCGGGTCTACGCCGATCTGGGCCGGCCCTATGTGGTGTGGAACGTGTTCGCCACGCCGGAGCTATCGCTGCAACCGGTCACTCATTGCTTCCCCATCGCCGGTTGCGTGGCTTATCGCGGCTACTACCGCCAAGCTGCCGCACGCGGCGCGGCGGCGCTGATGCGCCAGCAAGGCATGGATGTCTACGTGGGCGGGGTGGAGGCCTACTCGACGTTGGGCTGGTTCGACGACCCGTTGCTGTCGTCGATGGTCGGCTGGGGTGATGAGCGACTGGCCTCGCTGATCTTCCATGAGCTGGCACACCAGCGCTTCTATGTGCAGGACGACACTGAATTCAACGAGTCATTCGCCACCTTTGTCGAGCAGCAGGGAACGCGGCAATGGCGCGCCAGCCGTGGGCTTCCAGCGATTGCAGAGGGCGCTGGGCGCCAGCGGGAGCAGTTTATCGGGCTGGTGCTCGCCAGCCGTGAGCGCTTGCAGGAGATTTATGCCGGGCCGTTGAACGATGCAGGCAAACGGGCGGCGAAGCAGGCTGAATTCGAGCGCCTGCGGCGCGAGTATCGGCAGTTGCGCGATGGCGCTTGGGCGGGGGATGGGCGTTATGACGCGTGGATGTATGCGCCGATGAACAATGCCAAGTTGCTGCCGTTTGGGCTGTATGACCAGTGGGTGCCAGCGTTTGCGGCGTTGTTTGCCGAGGTGGGTGGGGATTGGGCGCGGTTTTATCAGCGGGTTGAGCAGTTGGGGCGGATGCCGGTGGATCAGCGCAAGGCAGCGCTGGCGGCGCTCATCGCGGGGCAAGCCCGCTCTCACGCCATAGCTCCCACGCCATAGATGCGTTCGAAGGCCTGCGTGGGAGCGGGCTTGCCCCGCGATGAGGGCGGACGGTTCAGCCGTTGATGAAGGCCTGATGCAACTCAGCCAGCGTCTCAAAGTGGAACGCCGGCTGCTCAGCCACCAACTCTTCGCGACTACCAAACCCATACCCTACCGCCACCGCCTGCAAGCCATTGCTGCGGGCGCCGATCAGGTCATGCTTGCGATCGCCGATCATCAGTGTCTGCGCCGGGTCCAGACCTTCCTGCTCCAGCAGGTGGCCGATCAATTCGACCTTGTTGGTGCGGGTGCCATCCAGCTCGCTGCCGTAGATCACCTTGAAGTGATGGGCGAAGTCAAAATGCCGGGCGATCTCGCGGGCAAATTCCCACGGCTTGGAGGTCGCGACATACAAGGTCCGGCCCTGGCCGTTGAGCGCTTGGAGCAACTCCGGCACGCCGTCGAACACCAGGTTTTCGTACAGACCGGTGACTTTGAAGCGTTCCCGGTAGAAATTCACCGCCTCCCAGGCCTTGGCCTCGTCGAAGCGATAGAACTGCATGAACGCCTGCAACAGCGGCGGGCCGATGAAGTGTTCCAGGCGGGTCAGGTCGGGTTCGTCGATGCCCAGCTTGGCTAGCGCGTACTGGATCGAGCGGGTGATGCCCAGGCGTGGGTCGGTCAGGGTGCCGTCGAGGTCGAAGAGGATATTCTGCTGGTGCATGCGGTGCGGTCCACTGGGGTTGTTCTTGAGGGCCTCATCGCGGGGCAAGCCCGCTCCCACGATAGCCCAGTAGTTGTAGGGCTGTGGAGCGCTCGTGGGAGCGGGCTTGCCCCGCGATAGCGTCATTCGGGTTGGTCGTAGCCTTCGGCCAGATGCTGGTCCTTGAGCTTGACGTAATTGCTGGCACTGTACGGGAAAAACGCCCGCTCCTTGTCAGTCAGCGCCCGCGCCTGCTTCACCGGGCTGCCCACGTACAAGTAACCACTCTCCAGGCGCTTGCCGGGCGGCACCAAGCTGCCGGCACCGATGATCACCTCATCCTCGACCACCGCGCCATCCATGATGGTGCTGCCCATGCCAACCAGAATCCGGCTACCCAGGGTACAGCCATGCAGCATGACCTTGTGACCGATGGTCACTTCGTCACCTATGATCAGTGGAAAGCCATCGGGGTTGAACGGCCCGGCATGGGTGATGTGCAGCACGCTGCCATCCTGCACGCTGGTGCGCGCGCCAATGCGTATGCGGTGCATGTCGCCGCGGATCACCGTCAACGGCCAGACCGAGCTGTCTTCACCGATCTCCACATCCCCCAGCACCACCGCCGAACGGTCGACAAAAGCGCGTGGTCCAACTTTCGGAGTGTGTTGCTGGAAGTTTCGAATGGCCATGATAGCGCCTCTCTTGATTGCCAATAGGCGGGCTGCCTGCTGCGGACGGCGTCGATTGTAATTAAGATGGTCCCGTGTTTCTCCTGCCAAGGTATCTAAACCGTGAGTGCGAACAACCCACTTCTGCAGTCCTACGATCTGCCGCCCTTCTCGGCGATCCGTGCCGAACATGTGCTGCCGGCGATCGAACAGATCCTGGCCGACAACCGCAAAGCCATCGCCCAGATCCTCGCCGAGCAAGGCAAAGCCCCGACCTGGGCGGGCCTGGTGCTGGCGATGGACGAACTCAACGACCGCCTCGGCGCTGCCTGGAGCCCGGTCAGCCACCTCAATGCGGTGTGCAACAGCCAAGAGCTGCGCGAGGCTTATGAGTCGTGCCTGCCAGCGTTGAGCGCCTATTCCACCGAACTTGGCCAGAACCGCGCGCTGTTCGAAGCCTACCAGGCGTTGGCCAACAGCGCGGAAGCGGCAGGTTTCGACGTGGCGCAAAAAACCATTCTCGAACACGCCCTGCGCGACTTCCGCCTGTCGGGTATCGACCTGCCGGCAGACCAGCAGCAGCGCTATGCCCAAGTGCAGAGCAAGCTCAGCGAACTGGGTAGCCGTTTCTCCAACCAATTGCTCGATGCCACCCAGGCCTGGACCAAGCACGTTACCGATGAAACCGCCCTGGCCGGCCTGACGGATTCGGCCAAGGCACAGATGGCCGCCGCTGCCCAGGCCAAGGGCCTCGACGGCTGGCTGATTACCCTCGAATTCCCCAGCTACTACGCGGTAATGACCTACGCCAGCGACCGCGCCCTGCGCGAAGAGCTGTACGCCGCCTACTGCACCCGCGCTTCGGATCAAGGCCCGAACGCTGGCCAGTTCGACAACGGCCCGGTGATGGGCGAGATCCTCGACCTGCGCCAAGAGCTGGCCCAACTGCTGGGTTACGCCAATTACGCCGAGTTGAGCCTGGCGACCAAGATGGCCGAATCCAGCGACCAGGTACTGAGTTTCCTGCGTGACCTGGCCAAGCGCAGCAAGCCATTTGCCGCCCAGGACCTGGCCCAGCTCAAGGCCTACGCTGCCGAGCAGGGTTGCCCGGAGCTGGCCAGCTGGGATGCTGGCTACTTCGGCGAGAAGCTGCGTGAGCAGCGCTACAGCGTCTCGCAGGAAACCCTGCGCGCCTACTTCCCGATCGACAAGGTGCTGTCTGGCCTGTTCGCCATCGTCCAGCGCCTGTACGGCATCGAAATCGCTGAACTCAAGGGCTTCGATGCCTGGCACCCGGACGTGCGCCTGTTCGAGATCAAAGAAAACGGCCAGCATGTCGGACGCTTCTTCTTCGACCTGTATGCCCGCGCCAACAAGCGTGGCGGCGCCTGGATGGACGGCGCCCGCGACCGTCGTCGTACCGAGGCGGGCAGTCTGCAGAGCCCAGTGGCCAACCTGGTGTGCAACTTCACCCCGGCCGCCCCTGGCAAGCCTGCGCTGCTGACCCACGATGAAGTCACCACCCTGTTCCACGAGTTCGGCCACGGCCTGCACCACCTGCTGACCCGCATCGAGCACGCGGGAGTGTCGGGTATCAATGGTGTGGCCTGGGACGCGGTCGAGCTGCCGAGCCAGTTCATGGAAAACTGGTGCTGGGAGCCGCAAGGCCTGGCGCTGATTTCCGGCCATTACGAGAGCGGCGAGCCACTGCCTCAGGACCTGTTGGACAAAATGCTGGCGGCGAAGAACTTCCAGTCCGGCATGATGATGGTGCGCCAGCTGGAGTTTTCGCTGTTCGACTTCGAGCTGCACGCCAGCCATGGCGATGGCCGCAGCGTGCTGCAAGTGCTCGAAGGCGTGCGAGACGAGGTGTCGGTCATGCGTCCGCCAGCCTACAACCGCTTCCCCAACAGCTTCGCGCACATCTTTGCCGGTGGTTACGCGGCGGGCTACTACAGCTACAAGTGGGCCGAAGTGCTGTCGGCCGATGCCTTCTCGCGCTTCGAGGAAGAAGGCGTGCTTAACGCCGAGACCGGCCGCGCCTTCCGTGAGGCAATCCTGGCCCGTGGCGGTTCGCGTGAGCCCATGGTGCTGTTCGTCGACTTCCGCGGCCGTGAGCCTTCCATCGATGCCTTGCTGCGCCATTGTGGCCTGAGCGAGGACGCGGCGGCATGAGTGAGGTGTCTGTGATCAAGACCAAGAAGCGCTTCATCGCCGGGGCGGTCTGCCCGGCGTGCAGCGAGCCAGACCGGTTGATGATGTGGAACGAGGATGGCGTGCCGCACCGCGAGTGCGTCGCCTGTGGCTTTACCGACACCCTCAATGAGCAGGGTTTGTCGGTGCCCAAAGAACTGGGCACCCGGGTCAATCAGCAGGCGGTCAAAGCCGAGCCGGTCAAGGTGCAGACTGTGCAGTTCTTCCCCAATCCGAAGCTGAAGAAGCCTGCGGAGTAAATTCACCCACCGCTCAGGCGTCTGCCTGGGCAGTGCGGTGTTAGCTATTTAGCACCTGTATTGCCGGTGGGTGGCCCACATTCGGACCTTTCTCCAAAGGTCCGAGGATGCCCCATGCCTAACCCAAACCCCTTGCTGCGTGGCGATCGGTTGATTGCCTACGACCAGGTCACCCTGGAACACCTGAAGTCAGCAGTGGAGCATGCGCTGGCGAGTACCGAAGAAGCGGTGCTTGAACAGATCATCGAACGCCAGCAACAGCTGCCGACCTGGGATGACCTGGTGCTGGCCGTGGATCAATTGGAGGCACGCCTGCAGGGCGCTGCTTATAGCGTCATGCCTCTGCACACTCGTGGCCCTGACTGGTCTGATTTGGTGATTGAGCTGTTGGGCAAAGTGGACAGTTGGTTCAAGCAAAAGGACAGAAACCTGCGCTTGTACCAGCTGTATCAGCGCTTGGCCGAGGGCGAAATTGGCCGTGGTCTCTCTGCGGACAAGCAGCTGACCTTGCAGAAGCGTTTGCGCGAATTTCGTCTGGCGGGCGTGCTGCTGGATGAGTCGGCGCGGCAACGATTGGGTGAGCTAGACACGACGATTGCCCGTCTACAGCGTGAATTTGGCGACAATCTGGATCGCTCGGTGAGCGATCGAAAAATACATGTCCAAGATCAGCAGCGTCTGCGCGGCCTGCCTGCGCGCAATCTTGCAGAGCTGGCTGCTCATGCCCACGCCGCAGGCCTTCAAGGCTGGTTGGTGCCCTGTGAAGAACAGCCCTGCAAGGCGGTCCTCAAGTACGCCCAGGATCGCTTGCTGCGCGAGCAAGTGTATCGGGCCTACCACACCCGCGGCTCGCACGATGACCCCACGCTCGATAACGGCCCGGTGCTACAGGCGTTGGCCGAGGTCAGACAGGAAAGAGCGGAGTTGCTTGGCTTTTCAGATGCCGTGGCGCTCAGCCTGGAGGAGAAAAACCTGGGGGCCTGGAGTGAAGTCCAGGGTTTTCTTCAGAACCTGCAAGCAAGGGTCACCCGCGGGATGCGGGGGCACTGGCGCACATTGCTGGAACAGGCCAAGGAGCAAGGCCTTGATCAGCTCAAACCTTGGGATGTCGCCTACCTGCAGCACTCGCTGCAAGGCAGGCTAACGGCACTTGATGAAGAACAGGTACGCGCATTTTTCCCCTACGACAAGGTTATCGCGGCGCTTGTAGAGCTGACTCGGGAGCTGTTCGGTATCGCCTTGGTACCGGTGACCTCGGTGCAGGCTTGGCATCCTGAGGTGCTGACTTTCGAGCTGGTTGAACATCACGCAACCATCGGTCACCTCTACGTGGATGGCGTTGCCCGGGAGGGTAAGGAGCCTGGAAGTGTCTACACCAGCTATTCCTTCAATCGCCGGGTCGATGCCGAGGGTGTCTATCACGGGCCTGTGGCAATGGTCTTTAGTGATGTGCCCGAGGGCGTCGACGGCGCACCGCCACTGCTGGACCACTTGGCATTGCGCAAACTGTTCCATGAGTTCGGCCATGCCCTGCAGCATCTTTTGCTGCGAACCCACAATCATTTGCTGTCCGATACCCGCCGGTTGGGCAGGGTTGGCAATGAGGTGTGCAGCAAGTTGTTCGAGCGTTGGGTCTGGTCGGCAGAGTTTCTGGCCAGCATTTCAGCGGATTACCGAACTGGGGGCAGGCTGCCCGTTTCGACACTGCAACCTGTGCTCAAGCGCTTGCAGCGGGATGCTTTAGGTGAAGTTGCCATGGGGGTGGTGCTTTCCCTGTTGGACCTGGATCTGCATCGCAATGTGAAGGACGGTCGAGCCCTACAGGTGCGTGTAGAGGACAGTTATCGCCAGGTATTTGGCAGGCCACTGGCTGATTTCGAGCGGCCAGCCCAGGCGTTCGAGCATCTGGTGGGTGGCTACGATGCGAGCTATTTTTCCTATCTTTGGTCGGATGCCCACGCCGTCGATCTATTTACCCGCTTCGAGCAAGTGGGCTTGCGCGACGGGGCAACGGGGCATGCTTTGCGCGAGAAATTCATTGCGCATGGAGCATCGCGAACCCTGGCTGATAGCGTCGCAGACTTCCTGGATCGCCCATTGAACCTTGATGCCTACTTGCGCTGGAATAGGTTGGAGGCCGCGCCGGAATAATGCCCAACGGTGCTGGAGCAAATGCATGTGCTCGTATACTGTATATAAAAACAGTATCAGGGCACAGCCATGCACACTCCAGCACCGGTTCGAGGTCGTGGTACGACCCACAACCCCGACAACCGCTTTGCCGCTAACCGTTCGGTGGCCGAGGACGATGGCTGGTACCAGGAAGTCCCGCCTACCCAAGGCACAGAGGTGCGGATCGAGACGGCCAAGACCATCATCACCCGCAACACCTCGCCCGACCTGCCCTTTGATCGCTCGATCAACCCCTATCGCGGCTGCGAGCATGGCTGCATCTACTGTTATGCCCGCCCCAGCCACGCCTATTGGGATCTGTCCCCAGGCCTGGACTTTGAAACCAAGTTGATCGCCAAGACCAACGCTGCCGATGTGCTCGAGCAACAACTGAGCAAACCTGGCTACATCTGCGCGCCGATCAATCTGGGCTCCAATACCGATCCCTACCAGCCCATCGAGCGTGAACAGCAGCTCACCCGACGCCTGCTGCAAGTGCTGTTGCGCTATCGCCATCCGGTGACCATCGTCACCAAGGGCTCGTTGATCCTGCGCGATCTTGACGTGCTTGCTGAGCTGGCGAGACAGCGCCTGGCGCGGGTGATGATCAGCCTGACCACGCTGGACGATGAGCTCAAGCGTGTACTCGAGCCTCGGGCGGCTGCGCCAAAGGCGCGCTTGCGAGCAATTAAGGTGTTGAGCGAGGCAGGTGTGCCCGTGGGCGTGCTGTGCTCGCCGATGATTCCGATGATCAATGACAGCGAGTTGGAGCATCTGCTGGAGGCTGCCAAGCAAGCTGGCGCGCAAAGCGCGGCCTACATGATGCTGCGTCTGCCGTTGGAGGTGGCGCCATTGTTCGAGCAGTGGCTACAGGATCACTACCCACAGCGGGCGGCGCATGTGCTGAGCTTGATTCGCCAAAGCCGAGGCGGCGAGTTGTATGACAGCCGTTTTGGCTCGCGGATGCGCGGTGAAGGCGTGTTTGCCGAGTTGCTGGCGCAGCGGTTTGCCCGGGCGATGCGCAGGTTGCAGTTCGAGGGGCGAGAGGCGCAGGTGTTGGACTGCTCGGCGTTTTGTCCACCGGGTGGGCAGATGGCGTTGTTCTAGTCAGTGAGCAGGCTGCTCTAAGGTCGATACGGGCCGCGTGGGAGCGGGCTTGCCCCGCGATGCACACAGTGGCCGACCCTCTCGCGGGGCAAGCTCCCACGTGATGAGGCCATATCGCCTTTTACATAGAACTAGTCCAACTAATACTTCACACTATTTTTACTAATGGGTCTTGGCGTTTGATGTTTTTTTGCTATTATCAAAGTCCCGCCTCATGAAGCTGGAACGCCCGTTCTAGAGCCTTCAAATTCAGTTTCAATTAAGTTTTCTCCCGTAGCGTATGAAATCAGTCCACACCGACTGTGATTAATGGCCCCTGCGTGTCATCTAATTCCACGCATAGCCATAATCTTTAACCGGTAAAATGGAACTTACCTACACACCGTCAAGAGGATGAATCATGCCCATCAAGGACCCATCCAAGGCCACTCCGGCTGATGCTCCCGCCGAGAGCGCCGATGCCGCCCTCAAGCATATCGTCGACGGCTTCCTGCGCTTCCACCATGACGTGTTTCCGGAGCAGCAGGAGCTGTTCAAGAAGCTCGCCACCGCGCAGAAGCCGCGCGCCATGTTCATCACTTGCGCCGATTCGCGCATCGTCCCTGAGCTGATCACCCAGAGCTCGCCTGGCGATCTGTTCGTGACTCGTAACGTCGGTAACGTTGTGCCGCCGTACGGCCAGATGAACGGCGGCGTGTCCACCGCCATCGAATACGCCGTATTGGCCTTGGGCGTGCACCACATCATCGTATGTGGCCACTCTGACTGCGGCGCCATGCGTGCGGTACTCAACCCCAATTCGTTGGAGAAGATGCCAACGGTCAAAGCCTGGCTGCGCCATGCCGAGGTCGCGCGCACGGTGGTCGAGGACAACTGCTCGTGTGGCAGTGAGCACGAGACCATGCAAGTGGTCACCAAAGAAAACGTCATCGCCCAGCTGCATCACTTGCGCACTCACCCCTCTGTGGCCTCGCGCCTGGCTGCCGGCCAGCTGTATATCCATGGTTGGATCTACGACATCGAGACCAGCAAGATTGAAGCCTATGATGCCGCCAGCGACCGCTTCCTGCCGTTGACCGCAGGCGAGCCGATCCCCAGCGCCACCCCGAGAGGCCGCTACTAAGCGACCCTGACACCTTAAGACCTTGATAGCCGGCTACACCCCTAGGGGTGTGGTACGGCCTTCGGCTGCCTTGAATTTCCCTGACTGCCTTGCCGGCATAGCTGCTGGCGGCCCGCGCCTGGGCGCGAGTCAGGGGTCCCACGTGCCCACGGCCAGCGGAATGGCCGTGTGATAGAGAAAGGAGAAGTAGGGTGAACAAGACACAGATCAAAGCGGCCCTGCCGCGTGAGTTGCTGGCGTCGGTAGTGGTCTTTCTGGTGGCCCTGCCCTTGTGCATGGGCATCGCGATTGCCTCGGGCATGCCGCCGGCCAAGGGCCTGATCACCGGCATCATCGGTGGCATCGTCGTGGGCTTTATCGCAGGCTCGCCGCTGCAAGTCAGCGGCCCTGCCGCAGGCTTGGCGGTACTGGTGTTCGAGCTGGTGCGCCAGCATGGCATGGCCATGCTCGGGCCGATCCTGCTGTTGGCCGGTCTGCTGCAACTGCTGGCCGGGCGCTTTCGCCTAGGTTGCTGGTTCCGGGTCACCGCGCCTGCCGTGGTGTACGGCATGCTCGCCGGTATTGGCGTGCTGATCGTGCTGTCCCAAGTGCATGTGATGTTCGACACCGCACCGCAGCCTTCCGGGATGCAAAACCTGCTGGAATTCCCAGCAACGTTAATGGCGGCGATGCAGCTGGAAAACGCGGGCAGTGGCTGGCAGGCGGGGGCATTAGGGCTGGGCACCATCGCCATGATGTGGGCCTGGGAGCGCTGGCGTCCGCAGCGTCTGCGTTTTGTTCCCGGTGCGCTGTTGGGCGTGGCGACGATGACGATGATCAGCATGTGGTTGGCGCTGCCAGTCAATCGCGTGGTGGTGCCGGCGGATTTGTCCGAGGCGATCGACTGGCTACGGCCTGATGACTTGCTGAAACTGGCCGATCCGACCTTGCTGGTAGCCGCTTTTGCCCTGGCCTTCATCGCCAGTGCCGAAACCCTGCTGTCGGCGGCAGCGGTAGACCGCATGCACAGTGGCCAACGTTCGGACTTCGACAAGGAACTGTCGGCCCAGGGTATCGGCAACATGCTCTGCGGCATCCTTGGCGCACTGCCGATGACGGGGGTGATCGTGCGCAGCTCGGCCAACGTCCAGGCCGGTGCACAGACCCGCGCCTCGGCGATCCTGCATGGCCTCTGGCTGCTGGCATTCGTGGTGGTGCTGAGCAGCGTGCTGCAACAGATTCCGGTGGCGAGCCTGGCCGGTGTGTTGGTTTACACCGGAGTCAAACTGGTCGATTTCAAGGCCTTCCGCGGCCTTGGTCGATATGGGCGGATGCCGATGTTCACCTACGCGGCGACCGCGCTGGCGATTATCTTCACTGACCTGCTGACCGGGGTGCTGTTGGGCTTTGCCCTGACCCTGTTGAAGCTGGCGTTCAAAGCTGCACGGCTGAAGATCAATCTGGTCACGCTCGACAAGCCTGGGCATATGGAGCTGCGTTTGAGCGGTGCGGCCACTTTCCTCAAGGTGCCGGCGTTGACCCAGGTACTCGAAGCGGTACCGGCCGGGACGACCTTGCATGTGCCGTTGGGTAATCTCAGCTATATCGACCACTCGTGCCTGGAATTGCTCGAGGACTGGGGACGCAGTAATGCCGCCAAGGGGTCGAGGTTGAAGATCGAGCAGCGGCGGTTGAAGCGCAGGATCGAGGGCAGGATTCGGACTACGGCTGGCGTGGGGGTTTAAAACCCGTAAAACGCCATCGCGGGGCAAGCCCGCTCCCACGCAGCCTGCGTAATGCCTGGCGTGGGAGCGGGCTTGCCCCGCGATGGCGTTAGATCAAAACACTTCAGGCCGGCTGGCCTAGCTCGACTCCGAGTTGGCGCGACAGGCACGGCCAACGCTTCCACGCAGCGCCCGTCTCAGGGCTGCTCAGCTTGGCCCGATAGGCTTCCACCGATTCCAGCGCAAAGCTCTCATCATTCAACATCTCATCCACCGAATGATGCACCACCTCATCCAGCTGATTGGCAAACGTCTCGCCGATCAG
The DNA here is from genome assembly GCF_043104195.1 of Pseudomonas sp. xss_2. Taxonomy (NCBI): domain Bacteria; kingdom Pseudomonadati; phylum Pseudomonadota; class Gammaproteobacteria; order Pseudomonadales; family Pseudomonadaceae; genus Pseudomonas; species Pseudomonas sp. xss_2. Next base: position 39,288 of record NZ_JBICKL010000081.1, on the reverse strand, counting down.
TTGATGGGCAATCAGGTTGGCCACGGTGGTATCCACCGGAATCAACGGCTGCTGGAAGTGGCGGATGTACAGGTCATTGACCTCCTCTACCAAACGATGAGCCAAGTACGCCTCATCCAGCAGGCAATCCAGGCCAACATGCCCGGCCATCACGCTCGGCGGCTGCAGGAAGTAGGCCTCGGCGATCTTCAACACCGGTTTGATCTGCGATTCGATTCCGGCCTCACGCGCCACCTCATGGGCAGCCTCCAGCAATTCCGGAACCTCGTCGATGTAGGCGCCGACGAAGCGCGCCATGGTGCCCTGGGCATCCTGCTCGGGGAGTTGGATCGAAGGATGCAGGTGAGGCAGCTGCGCCTCGAGTCGTTGTTTCAGTTGGCCGGTCAGGCTCTCATGTTGATGGGCTTGTTTGATCTGCTCGCGTACAGCAGCGATGTTCATGACAACTCCAGGGACAAGGGATGACAAACGGAAGACATATTTTACGGAAGACTCTAAGTTAGCTCGGTATACGGAATGCCTAAGACGCATTTGTTATAAAACAGGCAAACGTGTGCGCGCTGCGATATATCACGGTGCCACTATTGTGCCAGAGCCCAGCATTCATGCGGCTTTCAAGTGTTTTTGTGGATTCGTGACGATCATTTCATAGGCTGCATTGCGCGCCATTGGTCGCTGTCTATACTCGGGTTGAACGTGATTCGTTGATGAGGCCCGCCTGCAGTTTGCAGAGGAGCTCGGTCGTCGAAGTAGGCTGTCTTGACTGCCGCCCCCCCTTGCCCAAGGTCTACGCCTCCGGGACTACAAGAACGATAAGGGGAACCCGCAATGATGCGACATCCACATGTCTGGATGGGCCTTCTGTTGTGGTCGGTTTTCGGTCAGGCGCACGGCGCATGGACCGTCAACATGGCGCCGGGGGCTACGGAAGTCTCCCACGCTGTGTTCGACCTACACATGACCATCTTCTGGATCTGCGTGGTCATCGGCATCGTGGTATTCGGCGCGATGTTCTGGTCGATGGTCATCCACCGCCGCTCCACCGGCCAGCAGCCGGCGCATTTCCACGAACATACCTGGGTGGAAATTCTCTGGACCGTGGTCCCCTTCCTGATTCTGGTGGTGATGGCCATCCCGGCCACCAAGACCCTGATCGACATCTATGACGCCAGCGAGTCGGACATCGACATCCAGGTCACCGGCTACCAGTGGAAATGGCACTACAAGTACCTGGGCCAGGACGTCGAGTTCTTCAGCAACCTGGCCACCCCCGCCGAGCAAATCCAGAACAAGGCCCCCAAGGACGAGCATTACCTGCTCGAAGTCGATCAGCCGCTGGTACTGCCGGTGGGCGCCAAAGTGCGCTTCCTGGTCACTGCCGCCGATGTCATCCACTCCTGGTGGGTGCCGGCTTTCGCGGTCAAGCGTGACGCCATCCCTGGTTTCGTCAACGAGGCCTGGACCCGAATCGAGAAGCCCGGCATCTACCGCGGCCAGTGCACCGAGTTGTGCGGCAAAGACCACGGGTTCATGCCGGTGGTGGTCGAGGTCAAGTCCAAGGCCGACTACGACACCTGGCTTGGCGAGCGCAAGGCAGAAGCGGCCAAGCTCAAGGAGCTGACCAGCAAGGAATGGACCCTTGAAGAGCTGGTCGAGCGTGGCGACAAGGTCTACCACACCACTTGCGTGGCCTGTCACCAGGCCGAGGGCCAGGGCTTGCCGCCGATGTTCCCGGCGCTCAAGGGCTCGAAGATCGCCACCGGGCCGAAGGATGAGCACCTGGGGATTGTCTTCCACGGCAAGCCGGGCACCGCCATGGCGGCTTTCGGCAAGCAGCTTTCGGAAGTCGATATCGCCGCCGTGGTGACCTACGAGCGCAACGCCTGGGGCAACAACAAGGGCGACATGGTCACGCCGAAGGATGTACTGGCGCTCAAGCAGGCAGAAGGCCAATGAACCGCTATCCCCGCCGCAGCCAGTGGATTGCAGGAGACAGGACATGAGTGCAGTGATCGACGACCACGCCCACGGCCATGAGCACGCCCACGGTCCGGCCAAGGGCCTGATGCGCTGGGTGCTGACCACCAACCACAAGGACATCGGCACGATGTACCTGTGGTTCAGCTTCATCATGTTCCTGCTGGGCGGCTCGTTCGCCATGGTGATCCGCGCCGAGCTGTTCCAGCCGGGCTTGCAGATCGTGGAGCCGGCGTTCTTCAACCAGATGACCACCATGCATGGCCTGATCATGGTGTTCGGTGCGGTGATGCCGGCCTTCGTCGGTTTGGCCAACTGGATGATCCCACTGATGATCGGCGCGCCCGACATGGCCCTGCCGCGGATGAACAACTTCAGCTTCTGGCTGTTGCCAGCGGCCTTCCTGCTGCTGGTCTCGACCCTGTTCAGCCCCGGCGGTGGGCCGAACTTCGGCTGGACGTTCTACGCGCCGTTGTCCACCACTTACGCGCCAGCCAGCGTGACCTTCTTCATCTTCGCCATTCACCTGATGGGGGTCAGTTCGATCATGGGCGCGATCAACGTGATCGCCACCATCCTCAACCTGCGCGCGCCCGGCATGACCTTGATGAAAATGCCGCTGTTCGTCTGGACCTGGCTGATCACCGCGTTCCTGCTGATCGCGGTAATGCCGGTGCTGGCGGGCGTGGTGACCATGATGCTGATGGACATCCACTTCGGCACCAGCTTCTTCAGCGCCGCCGGCGGCGGTGACCCGGTGTTGTTCCAGCACGTGTTCTGGTTCTTCGGCCATCCCGAGGTGTACATCATGATCCTGCCGGCCTTCGGCGCGGTCAGCTCGATCATCCCGGCGTTCTCGCGCAAGCCGCTGTTCGGCTACACCTCGATGGTCTATGCCACTGGGGCGATCGCCTTCCTGTCGTTCATCGTCTGGGCCCACCACATGTTCGTGGTCGGCATCCCGGTAGTCGGTGAGCTGTTCTTCATGTACGCCACCATGCTCATCGCAGTGCCCACCGGGGTGAAGGTGTTCAACTGGGTCAGCACCATGTGGGAGGGCGCGCTGACCTTCGAGACGCCGATGCTGTTTGCCATCGCCTTCGTCATTCTGTTCACCATTGGTGGCTTCTCCGGGCTGATGCTGGCGATTGCCCCGGCGGACTTCCAGTACCACGACACCTACTTCGTGGTCGCGCATTTCCACTATGTGCTGGTGCCGGGGGCGATCTTTGGCATCTTCGCCTCGGCCTACTACTGGCTGCCCAAATGGACCGGCCACATGTACGACGAAACTCTCGGCAAGCTGCATTTCTGGCTGTCGTTCGTTGGTATGAACCTGGCCTTCTTCCCCATGCACTTCGTTGGCCTGGCCGGCATGCCGCGACGGATTCCCGACTACAACCTGCAATTTGCCGACTTCAACATGGTCTCGTCGGTTGGCGCATTCATGTTTGGCGCCACGCAGATCTTCTTCCTGTTCATCGTCATCAAGTGCATTCGTGGCGGCGCCCCGGCACCGGCCAAGCCTTGGGACGGTGCCGAGGGGCTGGAGTGGTCGGTGCCTTCGCCGGCGCCGTACCACACCTTCCAGACCCCACCGCAAGTGGAGTAGGAGCGCCTCGATGACCAGCCTGCCGCTCAAACGCCTGGTGCGACGCCTGCTGCTGCTGACGGTGGTGATGTTCGCCTTCGGCTTTGCCCTGGTGCCGATCTATGACGTGATGTGCAAGGCGTTCGGCATCAATGGCAAGACTGGCGGGCAGTACGCGGGCAGCCAGGTCAGCGACCCCTCGCGCACGGTGCGCGTGCAGTTCATGTCGACCAATGCCAGCGACATGGTCTGGGATTTCTACTCCACCGCTGACCAGATCGAGGTCAACCCGGGGGCGGTGAACCAGATGGTCTTCGTTGCCCACAACCCGACCGACAAACCCATGAGCGCCCAGGCCATCCCCAGCATCACCCCGGCCGAGGCGGCAGCGTATTTCCACAAGACCGAGTGCTTCTGCTTTACCCAGCAGGTGCTGCAGCCCGGTGAACGCATCGAGATGCCGGTGCGCTTCATTGTTGACCGCGACCTGCCGGGCAACGTGAAGCACCTGACACTGGCCTACACCTTGTTCGACATCACCGCTCGCCACCCGCCGGTTGCGCATGTCGCCGCCGAGGACGTCCAGCGCGCCCGCTGAGGGAAGGAGAACAGCAATGGCAAGTCATGATCACTACTACGTCCCGGCGCAGAGCAAATGGCCGATCATCGCCACGGTCGGCATGTTCATCACCGTGTTCGGCCTGGGTACCTGGTTCAATGATATGAAGGCTGGCCACCCGGATTCCCTCGGGCCGCTGATCTTCTTCGTTGGTGCCTTGTGCCTGGCTTACATGCTGTTCGGTTGGTTTGGCGCGGTGATCAAGGAGAGCAAGGCGGGGTTGTACAGCCCGCAGATGGACCGTTCGTTCCGTTGGGGCATGAGCTGGTTCATCTTCAGCGAGGTGATGTTCTTCCTGGCCTTCTTTGGCGCGCTGTTCTACGTGCGGGTGCTGGCCGGGCCATGGCTGGGCGGCGAGGGTGACAAGGGCGTGGCGCACATGCTCTGGCCGAGCTTCGAGTTTGCCTGGCCGCTGCTACATACGCCGGACCCGAAACTATTCCCGCCGCCCAAGGACATCATCGACCCGTGGCACTTGCCGCTGATCAACACCATCTTGCTGGTCAGCTCCAGTGTGACCATCACCATCGCCCACCATGCGCTGCGCAAGGATCACCGTGGCCCGCTGAAACTGTGGCTGGGGCTGACCATTGTCTTGGGGCTGTCGTTTTTGGCGTTGCAAGCCTATGAGTATTACGAGGCCTACACCCATCTGGGCCTGACCCTGGGGTCGGGGATCTACGGGGCGACGTTCTTCATGCTTACCGGTTTCCACGGCGCGCATGTGACCTTGGGTACGTTGATCTTGATCGTGATTTTCTGCCGGGTATTGCGCGGGCATTTCAATGCCGACAAGCACTTTGGTTTCGAGGCGGCCAGTTGGTATTGGCACTTCGTCGATGTGGTTTGGGTGGGGCTGTTTATTTTTGTCTATGTGCTTTGAGTTTGGCTGGGGGGGTTGGGGGCTGCCTTGCAGCCCATCGCAGGCAAGCCAGCTCCTACAGGTACTGCGCAATGCATGAAAACTCAATACCTGTAGGAGCTGGCTTGCCTGCGATGGGTCGCAAAGCGGCCCCAAAATTCAGAAGGGCGCATGAGACACCAGCTGGCCGCTCATCAAGCCCCAGGTGACCAGCGCAAGCGTCAGGGCGGCCAAGCTCACCCGCACCGTCAGCGCCTTGAGCAAGCGGGTCGAGTTCTCATCGTCCTTGACCAGAAATACCAGGCCACTGAACAGGCTGGCGATGGTGGCCAACAGCAACAGGACAATCGCGGCCTTGAGCATGGCGGCACTCCGGGGGGATGCAGTGATGACTTTGAGTATAGCGCTCGACCTGACGAGGCCCCGGTGAAGCCGTTTCGCCCAGGCGTGGTACCCACCTTGGTAGTGCTAGCGCTGCTGCCGGGCTTGATCGCGCTCGGCTGCTGGCAATTGCGCCGGGCCGATGAAAAACGCGTGCTGCTCGATACCTATGCCGAACGCCGCGTCGAGGCGCCGCTGGCCATGGCGCAAATCGAGCAATTGCCCGATCCGGCGTTTTACCGAGTACACCTGCATGGCCGTTTCGATAGCGAGCACAGCCTGCTGCTGGATAACCGCCTGCGTGATGGCCGCGCTGGCGTCGAGTTGCTGCAACCGTTCCACGATCAGGCCAGCGGCCTGTGGTTGCTGATCAATCGAGGCTGGTTGCCGTGGCCGGATCGGCGCGTGCCAGTGGCCTTCGACACCCCTGCACAAGCGCTGACCCTGCAAGCCTCGGTCTACGTGACGCCGGGCAGTGCCTTCCAATTACACGCCGACCCAGTCGGCGAGCAATGGCCGCAGCTGTTGACCGCCATCGACGCCGGCCAGCTGTGGCAGCAGCTAGGCCGCGACGGCTTTGCCCATGAACTGCGCCTGGAGCCTGGCCCTGCCAGCTATCGGCTGGACTGGCCGGTAGTCGCCATGGGTCCGGAAAAGCACCTGGGCTATGCCGTGCAGTGGTTCGCCCTGTCGGCGGCGCTGGTATTGCTCTACCTGTACTTCGGCTGGCACCACACAAAGGAGAACGACCATGAGCACCGCCACGAGTCCACTGGACGTGCCTGAAGGCCGCAAACCTAGAGCCCGCGGGCGTTTGCAGCTGCTGCTGATTCTTTTGGTGGCAGTCGGCCCGATGATCCTGGCCACCAGCATGTACAAGTTCAAGTTCTGGGTGCCTGAGGGGCGCAGCTATCACGGCGCAATGATCGGCAATGGCCAGACTCGGGCCGATATCGGTATCGATGCGCAGGGTGAGCGCTGGCAGCTGTTGGTCAGCGCACCTGCCGCTTGCGCGGAGGATTGCCAGCAACTGGTGTACCTGGCCCGGCAGATCCAGGTCGGCCTGGGTCGCGACGCCAGCCGTGCCAGCCATGCGTTGGCCAGCGCCCAGCCATTGGCCGCTGATTACCAAGCGTTGCTCGGCCGCGAGTACCCGCAACTACAGCGTTATCCCCTCGACCTGCAACGCTACGGCCACAAGGTCAGCGAGCCTGGCCCGCAGCTGTGGATCGTCGATCCGCACGGCAACCTGGTGCTGCGCTACGACGCCAAGGTCAAGGGCAAGCACGTGCTCGACGATCTGCGTCACCTGCTCAAGCTGTCCAACATCGGATAGGAGCCAAACCATGGCCAGACCCGGATACCGCCTCGCCGTGTTCGCCACCCTGCTGGCACTTGTGGTCGTTCTGCTCGGTGCCTATACCCGCCTCACCCATGCAGGCCTGGGTTGCCCCGACTGGCCGGGCTGCTACGGTTTTATCAGCGTGCCCAAGTCCGACGCGCAGCTGGCCCACGCCGAGCTGCACTTCCCGGAACACCCGGTGGAAGCGGCCAAAGGCTGGGCGGAGATGGTCCACCGCTACTTTGCCGGGGCCCTGGCACTGGTGATTGCCCTGCTCGCTTTCCAGGCCGTGCGCCGCCATGCGCGTGACGGTCAGCCCTATCGCTTGCCGGTGTTGTTGCTAGGGGTGGTGTTGGCGCAAGCGGCGTTCGGAATGTGGACGGTAACCCTGAAACTCTGGCCGCAGGTGGTCACCGCGCACTTGCTTGGTGGCTTTACCACCTTGAGCCTGCTGTTCCTGCTATCCCTGCGTCTATCCCGGGCCTTTGCGCCCCTGCCAAAACTGCCGCTGAGCGTGCGCCGGGTAGCGGCGTTGGCGCTGTTGGTGGTGATCGGCCAGATCGCCTTGGGCGGCTGGGTCAGCGCCAACTACGCCGCAGTTGCTTGTATAGACCTGCCGACCTGCCATGGCCAATGGTGGCCGCCGGCGGACTTCAGCAACGGCTTCCATCTGACCCAGCACGTCGGCCCAAACTACCTTGGCGGGCAGCTGGACAGTGACGCCCGCACGGCCATTCATATCAGCCACCGGTTGGGCGCCCTGCTGGTCACGGCGGTTTTGCTGCTGCTCAGCTGGAAGCTCTATCGCAACGGCCTGGCCGGCCTGGCGCGCTTGGTGTTGCTGGCCTTGGCGGTACAGATTGGCCTGGGTATCAGCAATGTGCTGTTGCACCTGCCGCTGGCGGTGGCCGTGGCGCATAACGCTGGCGGCGCCGCGTTGCTGTTGACGATGATGCTGGTGAACTACCGCATTCGGGTCGTCGATAAGGTTCGCCTGGGCCATGGCTGGCGCTTCACCCGCGTGGCGGGTGCGCATGTACCGATGAGGAATGACACGTGGCGACGGTTCTGAGTGAACGCCGGCAGCAGGCCGGCTGGCGCGATTACCTGGAGCTGACCAAGCCCAAGGTGGTGGTACTGATGCTGATCACCTCGCTGGCGGGGATGTTCCTCGCCACCCGCGCGGGTGTGCCGTGGGCTGTGCTGGTGTTCGGCAACCTGGGAATTGGCTTGTGCGCGGGCGCTGCGGCAGTGGTCAATCATGTGGTCGACCGGCGTATCGATGCCTTGATGGCGCGTACACATAAGCGGCCGTTGGCTGAGGGGCGAATCGCGCCGGTGCTGGCGCTGAGCTTTGCCCTGGTCTTGGCGCTGCTGGGCATGGCCCTGCTACTGACCTTTACCAATCCCCTCACTGCCTGGCTAACGCTGGCCTCGCTGCTCGGTTACGCCGTGATCTACACCGGCTTTCTCAAGCGCGCCACGCCGCAGAACATTGTCATCGGTGGGTTGGCCGGAGCTGCCCCGCCGTTACTCGGCTGGGTCGCGGTGACTGGGCATATCAGTGCTGAACCCTTGTTGCTGGTACTGATCATCTTCGCCTGGACCCCTCCGCATTTCTGGGCCCTGGCTATTCACCGCCGCGAGGAGTACGCCAAGGCCAAGATCCCCATGCTGCCGGTAACCCACGGCGAGCGTTACACCAAGCTTCATATCCTGCTGTATACCTGGGTGCTGCTGGCGGTCAGTCTGCTGCCTTACGCCATTCACATGAGCGGGCCGCTCTACCTGGGCTGTGCGCTGCTGCTGGGCCTGCGCTTTGTCCAGTGGGCCTGGGTGTTGTACCGTGGCACCCGGCCGCACGCGGCGATCAAGACCTTCAAGTACTCTATCGGGTACCTGTTCGCCCTGTTCATCGCGCTGCTCGTTGATCACTACTTGTTGCTGAATCTATGACCCGAACCCAGAAAACCGTCTTCATCCTCGTCGCCGTGGTCGCGTTGATCCTCGGCCTGACCGTCAACAAGGTGCTCAATGGTCGCGGCGAGGCCAACCCCACCGAACTGATCGATGCCGGCATCATCCTGCTGCCGCAAAGCCGCACTGTGCCGGATGTGACCATGCATGATCAGAACGGCCAGCCGGTGGTGCTCGATGAGCTCAAGGGCAAGTGGTCGTTGCTGTTCTTTGGCTATACCTACTGCCCGGACATCTGCCCAACTACCCTGGCCCAGCTGCGCCAGGTCAAGAGCGAGCTGCCCAAGCAAGCGCTGGAGCGTTTTCAGGTGGTGTTGGTCAGCGTCGATCCAAACCGCGATACGGCCAATCAACTCAAGCAGTACCTGGGCTACTTCGACAAGGATTTCGTAGGCTTGGCGGGGTCGATCGAGGATACCCAGAAACTGGCCAATGCCTTGAGCATTCCGTTCATCCCGGCCGACACCAGCAAGCCTGGGTATACCGTGGATCATAGCGGCAACCTGGCGATTGTCGGGCCGGATGGGCGTCAGCGCGGGTTCATTCGGGCGCCGTTCAATAACCAGAAGCTGGTGGCGCAGTTGCCTGGGCTGGTTAAGCGCGACTGAATCGTCCTAAAAACATCGCGGGGCAATCCCGCTCTCACGCCATTGCTCTAAGTAGGACATTGGCGTGGGAGCGGGCTTGCCCCGCGATTAGCGTTCCAGGCGGCTTAGAACGCCGGAATCACTGCACCTTTGTACTTCTCGGTAATGAAGGCTTTCACCTCAGGCGAATGCAGGGCTGCGGCCAGCTTCTTCATGTCGTCCGATTCCTTGTTATCCGGACGCGCCACCAGGATGTTCACGTAAGGCGAGTCGCTGCCTTCGATCACCAGGGCATCCTTCTCAGGATTGAGCTTGGCTTCCAGCGCATAGTTGGTGTTGATCAGCGCCAGGTCGACCTGGGTCAGCACACGCGGGATGGTCGCAGCTTCCAGTTCACGGAATTTCAGGTTCTTGCTGTTGCCGGTAATGTCTTTCACGGTGGACAGGATATTGGTCTTGTCCTTGAGGCTGATCACCCCTGCCTTGTCCAGCAGCAACAGGGCACGGCCGCCGTTGGTGGCGTCGTTAGGGATGACCACGGTAGCGCCGGAGGACAGCTCGTCGAGCTTCTTCAGCTTGCTCGAGTAAGCGCCCAGCGGCTCCAGGTGCACGCCAGCCACGCTGACCAGGTTGGTGCCCTTGGCCTTGTTGAACTCATCCAGGTACGGCTGGTGCTGGAAGAAGTTGGCGTCCAGGCGCTTCTCGGCGACCTGCACGTTTGGCTGGATGTAGTCAGTGAACACCTTGACCTTAAGATCGACACCTTCTTTGGCCAATTGCGGCTTCACGAACTCGAGGATCTCGGCGTGCGGCACCGGGGTGGCGGCAACGGTCAGGGTGTCGGCATTGGCCGAGAAGGCCGCAGCGGCGGCGACGACAGCAAGCAGTTTTTTCATCAATCACTCCTTGTGAGGGCCGCGACGGCCCCCGAACGGGTCGGCTGGGCCGACCCCATTGGGGTTACTTACGGGAAAAGTGCACGACCAGTTTGTCGCCGACGCTTTGCAGAACTTGAACCAGGATCAGCAGCAGCACCACGGTCACGATCATGACGTCAGTCTGGAACCGCTGGTAGCCGAAGCGGATCGCCAGGTCACCCAGCCCGCCGGCACCGACCACGCCGGCCATCGCGGTGTACGACACCAGGGTAATGGCCGTCACGGTGATCGCGGCAAAGATACCCGGACGGGCCTCTGGCAGCAGTGCGTTGGTGATGATCTGGCGGGTAGTGGCGCCCATCGACTGGGTCGCTTCGATGATGCCGCGGTCCACTTCACGCAGGGCGGTTTCCACCAGACGAGCGAAGAACGGCGTGGCCCCGACCACCAGTGGCGGGATAGCCCCGGCGACGCCCAGCGAGGTGCCGGTGATCAGCACGGTGATCGGGATCATCACGATCAGCAGGATGATGAACGGCAGCGAGCGCAGGATGTTGACCACCAGCGACAGCAGCGCGTACACACCCTTCTGCTCGAACATCTGCCGCGGTCCGCACAGGAACAGCAGCACGCCCAGCGGCAGGCCCAGCAGCACGGTGAAGAACAGCGAGCCGAACAGCATGATCATGGTGTCGATGGTGGCGAGCCAGATTTCGGCCCAGTCGACGTTAGCGAAGAAATTCAGGGCGTCCATCAACGCAGTACCTCCATATGTACATCAGCTGCCTTGAAGCGGTCGAACGCCGCCTCCATGTCGCCGCCAGTCACGGCCAGGGTCAGCTGCCCATAGGGGACATCCTTGATGCGGTCGATACGCCCGGCCAGGATGCTGTAGTCGACACCGGTTTCGCGGGCCACAGTGCCCAGCAGCGGCGCGTAGGTGGCTTCACCCTGGAAGGTCAGGCGCACGATGCGCCCTGGCACGTGGGCGAAGTCGTCGCGTTGCTCGCCCTCATCGACTTGCTCGTCTTCCTGGACGAAGCGCTTGGTGGTCGGGTGCTGTGGGTGCAGGAACACCTCGGCCACCGGCCCTTGTTCGACGATCTGGCCGGCGTCCATCACCGCCACGCGGTCGCAGACCCGGCGGATCACGTCCATTTCATGGGTGATCAGGACGATGGTCAGCTTCAGTTCGCGGTTGATCTCCGCCAGCAGCTGCAGCACCGAGGCGGTGGTTTGCGGGTCGAGGGCACTGGTGGCCTCGTCGCACAGCAGGATCTTCGGCCGGGTCGACAGGGCGCGGGCGATACCGACGCGCTGCTTCTGCCCGCCAGACAACTGGGCGGGGTACTTCTTGGCGTGGTCTTGCAGGCCAACGCGGGCGAGCAATTCAGTCACGCGCTTGTCGATCTCGGCACGCGACAGCTCGCCGGCGAGCAGCAGCGGCAAGGCGACGTTGTCGGCAACGGTCTTGGAGGCCAGCAGGTTGAAGTGCTGGAAGATCATCCCGACCTGCTGGCGGAAGCCGCGCAGCTGGTTGGCGTCGAACGCGGTGACGTCTTCGCCATCGACGATGATCTTGCCGCCGCTTGGCGCTTCAAGGCGGTTGATCAGGCGCAGCAAGGTGCTCTTGCCGGCGCCGGAGTGGCCGATCAGGCCGAACACTTGGCCATTTTCAATGGTCAGGCTGGTCGGATTGAGGGCGGGGATGTCCCTACCGGCGACGCGGTAGGTCTTGTGCACATGTTGAAACTCGATCACGTAGCGAACCTTGTGGGGCGCATGGAAGTTGGGTCAGCGGTAAGCCGGGCGCGCATTTTAGCCTTTTCCCATAGCTGTTCTTAGCATTTATTTCGTAACCGACCAATCGCGCGGATATAACGCGACAGCCGGTAAACCTGATTGAACGCCTGTCGCCACCCTCCAGTCACTACTAGAACAAGCCCGTAAGGGCAGCCTGAAGACTGATGAGGAGAGCCGAAGATGCCCAGCAAGAACCCCGACGCCCCCCGTGAAAGCCAGCTCGCCGGCACCCAGACCCCCGACCGCGCCAACACCAATGCCAAGCTGCAGAGCCTGGAAAACTTCCGTGGCGATGCTACCGGCGAAGCGTTGCGCACCAATCAGGGGGTGAAGATAGCCGACAACCAGAACTCTCTCAAAGCCGGTGCGCGCGGGCCTTCGCTGCTCGAAGACTTCATCATGCGCGAGAAGATCACCCACTTCGACCATGAGCGCATTCCCGAGCGTATCGTCCACGCCCGTGGCACCGGTGCGCATGGTTACTTTCAGAGCTATGGCGACCATGCCGAGCTGACTAAGGCTGGGTTCCTGCGCGATCCAGAGAAAATCACCCCGGTGTTCGTGCGCTTTTCCACAGTGCAGGGGCCGCGTGGCTCTGGCGACACGGTGCGCGATGTGCGCGGTTTTGCCGTGAAGTTCTACACCGATGAGGGCAATTTCGACCTGGTTGGCAACAACATGCCGGTGTTCTTTATCCAGGATGCGATCAAGTTTCCCGACTTTGTCCATGCGGTGAAGCCCGAACCGCACAACGAGATCCCCACTGGAGGCTCGGCCCACGACACCTTCTGGGACTTCGTCTCGCTGGTGCCGGAGTCGGCGCACATGGTCATCTGGGCCATGTCTGACCGCGCCATTCCGCGCAGCCTGCGGATGATGGAAGGCTTTGGAGTGCATACCTTCCGCCTGATCAACGCCGAGGGCGTTGCCAGCTTCGTCAAATTCCACTGGAAGCCGCGTCAGGGTGTGCACTCGGTATTGTGGGACGAAGCGCAAAAACTGGCAGGCAAAGACACCGACTACCATCGCCGTGACCTGTGGGAGGCGATCGAAACGGGTGACTATCCGGAGTGGGAGCTGGGCGTACAGATCGTGCCGGAGGCGGATGAGCACAAATTCGACTTCGACCTGCTCGACCCGACCAAGATCATCCCCGAAGAGCTGGTGCCGGTGACCCCGCTGGGCAAGATGGTGCTCAACCGCAACCCGGACAACTTCTTTGCCGAGGTCGAGCAGATCGCCTTCTGCCCCGGACACATCGTGCCGGGTATCGACTTCACCAACGACCCGCTCTTGCAGGGTCGGCTGTTCTCCTACACCGATACCCAGATCAGCCGCCTAGGTGGGCCGAACTTCCATGAAATCCCGATCAACCGTCCGGTTGCGCCCAATCACAACGGTCAGCGCGATGCCTTGCACCGCATGACCATCGACAAGGGGCGCGCCTCCTACGAGCCCAACAGTATCGACGGCGGCTGGCCTAAGGAAACCCCACCTGCCCCGCAAGATGGCGGCTTCGAGAGCTATCAGGAGCGTATCGACGCCAACAAGATCCGCCAACGCAGTGACTCGTTCAGCGACCACTTCTCGCAGGCGCGGTTGTTCTTCCAGAGCATGAGCGCGCATGAGCAACAGCACATCATCAAGGCCTACAGCTTTGAGTTGGGCAAAGTTGAGCGCGAGCATATTCGAGCGCGCGAGGTGAACGAGATTCTCGCCAACATCGATCTGAAGTTGGCTGCGGCAGTGGCGGCCAACCTGGGTTTGCCGGCGCCGAAGAAGGGCACGGTGCAGGTCAAGGGTTCGAAACTGGCCAAATCGCCGGCGTTGAGCCAGATGAATCACCCCGGCAGTGTGGGGATCAAGGGGCGCAAGATCGCCCTGCTGGTGGCCGATGGGGTCGATGGCGCGGATGTCGACAGGTTGGTCAAGGCGCTGGAAGCGCAAAGTGCCCGGCCGTTGCTGTTGGGGCCGAGTTCGGCGCCAGTGAAGACTGCCGATGGCCAGGCGCTAGCGGTGGATGCGTCGATGGAGGGGATGCCGTCGGTGCTGGTCGATGGGGTTTTGGTTCCGGCTGGCAAGGCTTCGCTGCAGGCGCTGGGTGAAAGTGGCCTGGCCAAGCATTACTTGCTTGAGGCCTTTAAGCACCTGAAGGCGATAGGCGTGGCTAAGGACGCCAAGGCATTGCTGGACAAGCTGGGGCTCAAGGAAGACAAGGGGTTGCTGGTCGGAGATGATCAGAAAGCAGTCGATGCCTTCGTCAAGGCAGTGGAAGGGCATCGAGTCTGGGAGCGCGAGGCGGCCGCTGAATCTGTTCCGGCGTGAGATTTTTGGGGCTGCACAGCAGCCCCAAAATCTTTAACCCTGATGCGGTACCAGAACCACCTGCGCTGGCAGCGAGCGCTGAATTTCATGCTTCTGCTTCAGCTCAAAGCCACTGTCGAGCTTGCGCACGCGCTTTTCCAGCAAGGTTTTCAACCATGGCGCATCGTCAGTGCGCGGCACCTGGAAGACCACGTCGCACTGATAATTCACCACATCCGCGGCAATATCATCGAGCTGGCGGCGCATGGCGCGGCTGTCGGTGGTCTTCAGCGCCACCACAGTGCTCGGCGCAGACGGATCGATCACTCGCGCCTTGGGCTTGGCCTCAGCCGCCTTGAGCGCAGCCTCCGCGCGCTCAAGCTCAGCCTTGCGTGCCTGGGCCACGGCATCACCGCCGGTGATGGCAGGTGCACGCGGCATCAGTGCCCGCGCCCGCGCCAGGGCAGTGGCGGCAGCATTGACATCGCCCTTTTGCAGCACGATCTGGCTACGGCGCAGATAGGCTTCGGCCAATTGCCGCTGATACTGCTCAACACGGGCATCGTCAGGCGATTGCGCCTGCAAGGCGGTCAACTGATCTTCGGCTGTGGCCAGCTCGTTGCTGGCAATGCTCTGCTCCAGTTGCCCCCAGGCATCAGGCTGGGCAGGCGCGGTCGATTGTTCGACCGGGGCGCTGGAACACGCGGCCAGGAACAACGAAAACACGGCAACAAGCAGATAACGGGAGGCGAACGGCTTCATTCCTGCGACTCTCTATTTGCGCAAAAAGCGAGCAAGTCTACACCCAGGTGCGCACGCTCGAAAACAAGTCTTACAGACCCTTTACCCGCGAAAAGGTTGCAGGATGCGCCTGCGCGCACCCAGATTTTTCAGCGCTTCGGCACCGCCAGGCTCAGCAAGAATAGCACCGCCGCGCAGACCACGATCGATGGGCCGGCTGGGGTGTCCTTGAACCAGGACATCGCCAGGCCGCCGCATACCGCCGTGACCCCCAGCAGGCTGGCGCCCAGCGCCATCTGCTCGGGCGAGCGGGCGTGACGCTGCGCCGCAGCCGCCGGAATGATCAGCAACGAGGTGATCAGCAGCACGCCTACGATCTTCATCGCCACGGCAATCACGACCGCGATCAACAGCATCAGCGCCATGCGCAAGGCCGCCACCGGCAAGCCTTCGACCATCGCCAGCTCTTCGTGCACGGTGATCGCCAGCAGTGGCCGCCACAGTGCACCGAGCAGCAGCAGGACCAGCGCACTGCCGCCGAGGATCCAGCCCAGGTCAGTCGGGCTGATCGCCAGCAGGTCGCCGAACAGGTAGGCCATCAGGTCGATGCGCACATCGTGCATGAAGCTCAGCACCACCAGGCCCAGCGACAAGGTGCTGGGTGCGAGGATGCCGAGCAAGGTGTCGGAGGCCAGCGGCTGACGTTGTTGCAGGGTCACCAGCAGGATCGCCAGCAACAGGCAGCCAACCGTCACCGCCAACGCTGGGCTCACGTCCAGCACGAAACCCAGTGCTACCCCGAGTAAAGCGGCGTGGGACAGGGTATCGCCGAAGTAGGCCATCCGCCGCCAGACCACGAAAGACCCCAGGGGGCCGGCCACCACAGCCAAGGACAGTCCCGCGAGCAGGGCGTAGAGAAGAAAATCAGCCATGCTTGCAGTGCTCTCCGTGAACATGGGTGCCAGGGGCGACCACCGAGCCATGCAGGTCGTGGCTGTGATCGTGATGGTGGTGGTAGATCGCCAGGCTAGGTGCGTTCTGGCCGAACAGCTCGACGAAGGCTGGGTCGCCACTGACCTGCTCCGGATGGCCCGAGCAGCACACATGGCGGTTCAGGCAGACCACCTGGTCGGTGGTGCTCATCACCAGGTGCAGGTCGTGCGAGACCATCAGCACGCCGCAGCCGTGGCGGTCGCGCAGGCGGGTGATCAGGTTGTACAGCTCGGTCTGGCCGACCACGTCGACGCCCTGCACCGGCTCGTCGAGCACCAGCAGTTGCGGTTCGCGCAGCAGCGCCCGGGCCAGCAGCACACGCTGCATCTCACCACCGGAGATGTTCTGGATCGGGTTGTCGATGACCTGTTCGGCGCCCACTTCCTGCAACGCTGAAACGGCTGCCGCGCGGTCTACACCAGGCACCAGGCGCAAGAAGCGCAGTACCGACAGCGGCAGCGTCGGGTCGACCTGGATCTTCTGCGGCATGTAGCCGATGCGCAGCTTGGGCTTGCGCCAGACCTTGCCCCGATGGGGCTTGAGCAGGCCCAGCACGGCACGCACCAGGGTGGTCTTGCCGGCGCCATTGGGGCCGATCAGGGTGACGATCTGGCCAGGCGCCACCGCCAGGTCAATGTTGTCCAGAACCGCTTCGCCTGCGAACGTGACCCCGACCTGTTCGAGGCGGATCAGTGCATCGCTCATGCCGCGCCTCGGCAGTTGCCGCACAGGCCCACCACTTCCACGGTCTGGGTTTCGACGCTGAAACCGACCGCCTTGGCGCTGGCGACGATGGCGCCGCTGATGCTGTCTTGCTCAAGCTCGATGGCCACGTGGCATGCGCGGCAGATCAAGAACTGACCCTGGTGCGCGTGCTCAGGATGGCTGCAGCCGATAAACGCGTTGAGCGAGGCGATGCGGTGCACCAGGCCGTTTTCCAAAAGGAAATCCAGCGCCCGGTACACGGTTGGCGGCGCCGCGCGGCGGCCGTCCTGCTCACTGAGCACTGCGAGGATGTCGTAGGCGCCCAGCGGCTTGTGGCTCTGCCAGACCAGCTCCAGCACCCGGCGGCGCAAGGCGGTCAGGCGCAGGCCTTGGCGGATGCAGATGGCATCGGCTTCGGCCAGGGCGCTGTGCACGCAATGGGAATGGTCGTGGGGACGGTGAGCCAGCGGCGTGATGGACATGAGCGGCGACGGTTCTGAATGGAGACGTTATTATGTTACCTGTTTCTGACAAGTCGAGTATTCACCGTGCCCCGTTTCCTTGTCCTTTTTGTCGCTTTTATCGCCTGTTCTGCCCAGGCTGACGTCCGCGTGCTGACCAGCATCAAGCCCTTGCAGCAGATTGCCGCGGCGGTGCAGGACGGCGTTGGCAGCCCTGACGTGCTGCTGCCGCCTGGTGCCTCGCCGCACCACTACGCCTTGCGCCCTTCCGACGTACGGCGCGTGGGCGATGCGGACCTGTTGTACTGGATCGGCCCGGACATGGAAAACTTCCTGCCGCGCGTCCTCAACGCCCGCAGCAAGCCAAGCGTTGCCGTGCAGTCGCTGCCCGGCATGCAACTGCGCCACTTTGGCGAGGACAGCCATTCGCACGATGAAGGTGGGCACGACGACCATGACGATCACGACCATGATCACCGCCCAGGCAGCCTGGATGCGCATTTGTGGTTGTCGTCGGTCAATGCGCGGGTGATTGCCGCGAAGATGGCCGCAGACCTGGCCAAGGTCGATCCAGCCAATGCGGCGCGTTACCAGGGCAATCTCAAAGCCTTCGACGAGCGGCTGGACGCGTTGGACCAGCGTATCAAGGCACGCGTGGCTGGGGTGGCCAACAAGCCGTACTTCGTGTTCCACGAGGCCTTCGACTACTTCGAGGCCAACTATGGCCTCAAGCACACTGGGGTATTTAGCGTTGCCTCGGAAGTGCAGCCAGGGGCGCAGCACGTGGCGGCGATGCGCAAGCGCCTGCAGGAAGTGGGCAAGACGTGTGTATTCAGCGAGCCGCCGCTGCGCCCGCGTTTGGCTGAGACGCTGACTGCCGGGTTACCGGTGCGCCTGGCCGAGCTGGATGCCTTGGGTGGCACGGACCCTGTGGATGGCAAGGGCTATGAGCGCTTGCTGGAGAAGCTGGGCAGCGATCTGGCGGGGTGCCTGGAGCAGTTGTGATGTACTGCTGACGTTATCGCGGGGGCAAGCCCGCTCCCACGCCTGGGAGCGGGCTTGCCCCCGCGATAGGCCACTGGCTTTACAGCGCGAACGGCAATTTCAACGCCACCTGCTGACGCTGCGCCAGTCGCACCTCAAACTCGCTCGGGTCGTGGATCATCACATCCATCCCGGCAAACGACTCGGCTGCGATCAGGCGCGACAGCCAGAAGCGCACGCAGGCCACCCGCAGCATCACCGGCCAAAGCTCGGCTTCCGCCGCAGTGAACGGCCGCAGCCCGGCGTAGGCCCCCAGCAGCGCCTGCGCGCGTGGCAGGTCGATGCCGGACTTATCATCCAGGCACCAGTCATTCACGGTAATGGCGATGTCATACAGCATCGGCCCCGAGCAGGCGTTGTAGAAGTCGATCAGCCCCGTCAGGTGGGTGCCTTCGAACATCACGTTGTCGCGGAACAGGTCAGCGTGCAGGTTGGCCCGTGGTAGCGCGAGAAGCTGCGCCTTGTGTGCGGCGATCTCATCCAGTGCAGGCTGCAACAGGCGCTGTTGCGCCTCGCTCAGGTGCGAAATCAACTCGGCGCCAGACTCCAGCATCCAGTCCAGACCTCGGTCGGTCTTGCGCTCCAGGGTGTTGTCGCGCGTGGCCAGGTGAATGTGCGCCAACAATTCGCCAACTTGAGCACAGTGCTGATTGTTCGGCACCTTGATGTGCTTACCCGACAGTCGTGGCTGCAACAGTGCCGGCTTGCCGTTGAGCTCTCGCAGGCCATTACCCTCGCGATCA
This sequence comes from Pseudomonas sp. xss_2, assembly GCF_043104195.1. Classification (NCBI taxonomy): domain Bacteria; kingdom Pseudomonadati; phylum Pseudomonadota; class Gammaproteobacteria; order Pseudomonadales; family Pseudomonadaceae; genus Pseudomonas; species Pseudomonas sp. xss_2. The sequence continues at coordinate 20,280 of NZ_JBICKL010000081.1, read as the reverse complement.
CGCACGGCGTAAGGCACTGGCATGTCGGCTTGGTGCAGCACATCGAGCAGGTCGATGAAGAACGGCATGTCTTCGGCAGGGCCGCGTTCGATCAGCGTCAGCACGAACTCACCCTGTTCGAGGCTGACGAAGAAATTGCTGTTCTCGGTACCGGCGGCAATGCCCTGGAAGTCGAGCAGACGGCCCAGCTCATACGGCGCCAGAAAGGTTTCCAGCTCGGGCCGGGACACAGGGGTGAAAACTGACATGATGAAAAGTTGCCCATGCGGGCACTTCCGCCGGGAAGTGCCAGGTTGATGTGAACGGTACGCGTCAGATTACCACTCGAAGATCTTCCACGACGGAATCAGCATGTCCGGCTGGTCGGATCGAATGAAATTGCCGTCGGAGCCGTCGGCGCGTACCAGGAAATAAGGTTTGCCGTTTTTCGGCGTGATTTTGATCGCATACAGGAAGCCGTTTTGACGGTACTCCTGAATGGTTCGATCGCCTTCCGTGCGAATGGTCACATCGGGATCTGCCGATGGGGCGTCGTCCGCCGCCTGGGTGACGATAGGCGTGGTTGCCAGAAGGCCGAGCAGTAACAGGCGATTGAGTGTCCGCATGATAACCTTGTCCCTTTGTCGTCAATGACTCCGGCTATTCTAGCGCCGGACCCGCCGAAAAGGTTGATTCTCCTCATGAGCCAAGCGCCTCTCGTCCTGGTGGACGGTTCTTCATACCTCTACCGCGCCTTTCACGCGCTGCCGCCGCTGACCACGTCCAAAGGTCTGCCGACCGGCGCGGTCAAGGGCGTGCTGAACATGCTCAAGAGCCTGCGCAAGCAATACCCTGACAGCTTGTTCGCGGTGGTCTTCGACGCCAAGGGCGGGACCTTCCGCGACGCCATGTTCGCCGAATACAAGGCCAACCGCCCAAGCATGCCGGATGACCTGCGCGTGCAGGTCGAGCCCCTGCACGCCAGCGTCAAGGCGCTGGGCTATCCACTGCTGTGCGTAGAAGGCGTCGAGGCCGATGACGTGATCGGCACCCTGGCCCGCAGCAGTGCGGCAGCCGGCCGTCCGGTGATCATTTCGACCGGCGACAAGGACATGGCCCAATTGGTGGACGGGCACATTACCCTGGTCAACACCATGACCGGTAGCGTGCTGGATATTGCTGGCGTGCACGAGAAATTCGGCGTCGGCCCGGAACATATCATCGACTTCCTGGCGCTGATGGGCGACAAGGTCGACAACATTCCTGGCGTGCCAGGCGTCGGCGAGAAGACCGCCGTGGGCCTGCTGACCGGGATCGGCGGTGGCCTGCGCGAGGTCTACGACAACCTCGACAAGGTCCCTGCCCTGCCGATTCGCGGCGCCAAGGGCCTGCCGGCCAAGCTGGAGGAGCATCGCGACGCGGCGTTCCTGTCGTACGAACTGGCGACCATCAAGGTCGACGTGCCGCTTGATATCGAAGTCGATGCGCTGGTGTGTGGCGAACCGGACCGGGAAGCCTTGCTGGCGCTATACACCGAGATGGAGTTCAAAAGCTGGATCGCCGAAGTTCAGCGCGATGCAGTCAAGGTTGGCGAAGTGATTACGCCAGTTGAAGAACCGCAGGCCAAGGTCGAGCCGCAATACGAAACCATCCTCGACCAGGCGCGTTTCGACCTGTGGTTGGAGAAACTGCGCCAGGCATCGCTGTTTGCCTTCGACACGGAAACCACCAGCCTCGATGCCCAGCAGGCCAAGTTGGTCGGCCTGTCGTTCGCGGTGGAACCGCACGTGGCCGCGTATGTGCCGCTGGCCCATGACTACGAAGGCGCCCCGGTCCAACTGGATCGCGACGCTGTACTGCTGGCGCTCAAGCCGCTGCTGGAAGACCCGACCAAGGGCAAGATCGGCCAGAACGCCAAGTACGACATCAATATCCTGGCCAACTGCGCGATTGGTGGCGACCAGGCGCACGGCATCGACATGCGCGGTGTGGCTTACGACACCATGCTCGAATCCTACGTGCTCAACTCCACCGCTACCCGGCACGACATGGATAGCCTGGCGCAGAAGTATCTGGACCACACCACCATTGCCTTCGAAGACATCGCCGGCAAGGGCGCCAAGCAGCTGACCTTCAACCAGATTCACCTGGACAAGGCCGGGCCTTACGCCGCCGAAGATGCCGACATCACCTTGCGCCTGCACCAGGCGTTGCAGGCACGCCTGGCCAAGACGCCCAGCGTGCAGCCGGTATTGATGGACATTGAAATGCCGCTGGTGCCGGTCTTGGCCAAGATCGAGCGCCAAGGCGCGCTGGTCGATGCCAACTTGCTGGCGATCCAGAGTGGCGAGCTCGGCGTGAAGATGGCTGAGCTGGAGCGCGAAGCCTTTGCCTTGGCCGGTGAAGAGTTCAACCTGGGCTCGCCCAAGCAGCTGGGCGTGATCCTGTATGACAAGCTGGGCATGCCGGTGCTGAGCAAGACCACCAAGGGCCAGGCTTCGACCGCCGAAGCGGTGCTGGCCGAGCTGGCCGAGCAGGATTACCCGCTGCCCAAGGTGCTGATGCAGTACCGCAGCCTGAGCAAGCTGAAGAACACCTACACCGACAAGCTGCCGCACCAGATCAACCCGCGCACTGGGCGCATCCACACCTCCTATCAGCAGGCGGTGGCGGCCACGGGGCGGTTGTCGTCGAACGACCCGAACCTGCAGAACATCCCGATTCGGACTGCCGAAGGCCGGCGTATTCGCCAGGCGTTCGTGGCCAGCCCCGGCTACAAGCTGTTGGCTGCCGACTATTCGCAGATCGAGCTGCGCATCATGGCCCACCTGGCCAAGGACGAAGGCCTGTTGCATGCCTTCCGCAATGACCTTGACGTGCACCGGGCGACGGCTGCGGAAGTGTTTGGCGTGGATCTGGCGGCTGTTACCACCGACCAGCGTCGCAGCGCCAAGGCGATCAACTTCGGCCTGATCTATGGCATGAGCGCCTTCGGCCTGGCCAAGCAGATTGGCGTCGATCGCAAACAGTCGCAGGACTACATCGACCGTTACTTCGCCCGCTACCCTGGGGTGCTGGCCTACATGGAGCGCACTCGTGCCCAGGCCGCCGAACAGGGCTTCGTCGAAACCCTGTTCGGCCGTCGCCTGTACCTGCCGGACATCAACGCGAAAAACCCGGCGCTGCGCAAAGGTGCCGAGCGCACGGCGATCAACGCGCCGATGCAGGGCACGGCGGCAGATATCATCAAGCGCGCCATGGTCGCGGTGGATGGTTGGTTGAGTGGCAGCGGCCTGGATGCTCGAGTGATCCTGCAGGTGCACGATGAACTGGTGCTGGAAGTGCGCGAAGACCTGGTCGAGCAGGTGAAGGAGCAAATTCGCCCGTACATGAGCAATGCCGCGCAGCTCGACGTGCCGTTGCTGGTCGAAGTAGGTGTTGGCTCGAATTGGGACGAAGCTCACTAAACTGCGTAGGAAAGGTGTGTAGGATCTGCGCTGTAGTGTCGCGGATCCGACGCTGGCCTGGTGCCATTAGAACGGGAGTTTCATGAAACTATCGCAAATAGTTTCCAGAGCTTCGGAACTAAACCGGTGAAGCGGAACTCAGAGTAACTGAATGGCTGGTGAAGCCTTTCGATGCTCCTATGTTGTGTTAAGTGTTGGCAGATACCTGGACCCCGCCCTAGCGGTCCAGACTTGAACCCCAGACTTCCCCCTCCCCATATGAAGTCCGGGGTTTTTTTTGCCTGCGATTCAGGATTTCACAGCGTGGGGGCCGCTTCGCAGCCCCAAAAGTCTAAATCACTCCGCCGGCTTGTCTTCCAGCTCCATCCACCCTGCCAATACAGCATAGGCCTCTTCCAGCCCCTGGCGCTTGGGTGCCGAGAACAACTGGATGGTCGCCGCGTCGCCCCAGCCCTTGCGAATCTCGGCTTGCACCTTGAGCAGCGTGTTCTTCGCCGCACCAAAGGTCAGCTTGTCGGCCTTGGTCAGCAGAATGTGCATGGGCATGCCGCTGGCCTTGGCCCAGTCGAGCATCATCTTGTCAAAGTCGGTCATCGGATGGCGCACGTCCATCATCAGGATGATCCCTTTCAGACACTCACGTCCGCCCAGGTAAGCTTCAAGGTGACGCTGCCAGTGCTGCTTGAGCGGAATCGGTACTTTTGCATAACCGTAGCCCGGCAAGTCGACCAATCGCCGTTCATCGTCCAGACTGAAGAAATTCAACAGCTGGGTGCGCCCTGGGGTTTTCGAGGTACGCGCCAGGCTGGCATGGGTCAGGGTGTTGAGGGCGCTGGATTTACCGGCGTTGGAACGGCCGGCGAAAGCCACCTCGTAACCCTGGTCTTCCGGGCATTGTTCGACCTTGGCAGCGCTAAGGGCGAATGTGGCTTTCTGGCAGAGGCCGAGGATGGGGTTCTTGACTTGCATGGGATATCCGATGTGGGTGTTGCCTAATCCAGGCAGTGTCGTTTCCGTTTGGAGGACGGAAGTATATAATGCCCCAGTTTTTGTGTGTGCATTCTCCCAGCGAAGGAGAGCGCACATGGGGTGTCGAACATTAGCTCGCGCAATAGAACGCAGCGCGGCCCCCAACCCTGAAAGGTCGTTGCGCAAGGCGAAATGGCTATTGGCTGTCGGTATGTTCCTACCGTTTTTCAGCGCACAGGCTACACAGGATCCCGAGGCGTTGTACAACCGCAGCTGCGCTGCCTGTCACGCCGGACAACTGCCTCAGGCACCCAAGAAGGGTGACTCGGCAGCTTGGGAGCCAAGGCTGGCGCAGGGTATGGAGGTACTGGTAGCGAATGTTACTCGGGGTTTCAAGGCTATGCCGCCGCGTGGATTGTGCATGGACTGCAGTGCCGAGGACTACCGTTTGGTCATCCTCTGGATGACCGGTAGTCCCGATACATAACATTTCACCCTTAGCCGTGTTGGATTAGCTGATGAACAAACTATTCGTGAGTCTGCTGTTGACCATGGGGGTTGCAGGTGCGGCCAATGCTGCGGACCCTATCAAAGGCGATGCCGCCGCCGGTCAGGCGAAAACTGCCGTCTGTGGTGCCTGCCACAACCCTGACGGCAACAGCCTGGCGCCGAACTTCCCCAAACTCGCCGGCCAAGGCCAGCGATACCTTGAGAAGCAACTGCACGACATCAAGTCTGGCAAGCGTACGGTGCTGGAGATGACCGGCATGCTCGAGCCCTTCAACGAGCAGGATCTTGCCGACATCGCCGCTTATTTCGCCAGCCAGAAGGGCAGTGTCGGCGCTGCCGATCCGAAACTGGTCGAACGCGGTCGTGCGCTGTTCAATGGCGGCGATCTGGAAAAAGGCATGCCTGCCTGCACTGGCTGCCACTCGCCGAACGGCGCCGGCATCGCCTTGGCCGGCTTCCCCCACCTGAGCGGCCAGCATGCCCAGTACGTGACCAAGCAGCTCACAGATTTCCGTGAGGGCAACCGCACCAACGATGGCGACGCGATGACCATGCGTTCTATCGCCGGCAAGCTGAGCAACAAGGACATCGACGCCTTGGCCAGCTATATCCAAGGGTTGCACTGAGGCAATGTCCTTAGGCCTGCTTTGCAGTCCGTCGTGCATCGCGGACCCTGTGCGGGTTCACCCGCGAAGGGCCGCAACGCGGCCCCGGCAACCTAAGTGTTTAACACTCAGTTAATGGTCGATGGCTAAAGATGAAAGGGCGGCCCACACCGCCCTTTTTTTTGTCCGTAGCCGTTACACTACAGAACTCAAGCCCTTCCCGACCTGTCACAGCACCGGTCGCGTCGAGGCGACCAATGACTGCTCAGGAGTAAAGCATGCGTAAACTGATTCTCAGCGCTGCGCTGGTCGCCGCCAGCGTATTCGGTATGACCGCCGTCCAGGCCGCCGAGCCTGCAACAGCGGGCAAGGAATATATCGAGCTGAGCAACCCTGTTCCGGTTTCCCAGCCAGGCAAGATCGAAGTCGTCGAGCTGTTCTGGTACGGCTGCCCGCACTGCTACCACTTCGAACCGACCGTCAATCCGTGGGCTGAAAAACTGCCGGCGGACGTCAACTTCAAGCGCGTTCCAGCCATGTTCGGCGGCCCTTGGGACGCCCACGGCCAGATGTTCCTGACCCTTGAAGCCATGGGCGTCGAGCACAAGGTGCACGCCGCTGTCTTCGACGCGATCCAGAACCAGCGCAAGCAACTGGTCAAGCCTGAGGACATGGCCGAGTTCCTCGCCACCCAGGGCGTGGACAAGGACAAGTTCCTCGCCACCTTCAACTCCTTCGCGATCAAGGGCCAAGTGAACCAGGCCAAGGAACTGGCGAAGAAGTACGAAATCACCGGCGTACCGAGCATGGTGGTCAACGGTAAATACCGCTTCGATTTGGGTACTGCCGGCGGTCCGGAAGGCGTGCTGAACGTCGCCGACCAGCTGATCGCCAAGGAGCGCGCCGCTAAGTAAGCGGCGAACTCATGGCTCGCTTGCGCTCCACCCGGGGTGTTGGCCTGCACCAGCCGCAGGTCAACGAGCATCACCTGCAGGCCCCTGGCTTGCCTGAGGATGGTCGACTGCGGCTGCTCAGTTTCAATATCCAGGTGGGCATCAGCACCGAACGCTACCGGCACTACCTGACCCGCAGCTGGCAGCATCTGCTGCCGCACAACGGGCGTGCCGGCAACTTGCAGAAGATCGGTGCGCTGCTCAGCGACTTCGACCTGGTCGCCCTTCAGGAAGCCGATGGCGGCAGCCTGCGCTCGGGCTACGTCAACCAGGTCGAGCACCTGGCCCAGTTGGGGGCGTTCCCCTACTGGTATCAGCAGCTCAATCGCAACCTCGGGCGTTTCGCCCAACACAGCAACGGCGTACTCAGCCGCCTCAAGCCCCAGCACCTGGAAGACCATCCCCTGCCCGGCCCTGCCGGTCGAGGTGCGATCCTGGTGCAATTCGGCGAGGGCAAGGACGCGCTGATCGTGGTGATGATGCACCTGGCGCTGGGTGCCAAGACCCGCGCCCTGCAATTGAGCTACATCCGCGAGCTGATTGGCGGCTACCGTCATCAGGTGCTGATGGGTGACATGAACACCCATGCCAACGACTTGCTCGAACACTCGCCGCTGCGCGATCTGGGCCTGATTGCACCGCAAGTCGAGGCCACCTTCCCAAGTTGGCGCCCGCAGCGCTGCCTGGACCACATCCTGCTCAGCCCAAGCCTGACCTTGGAGCGGGTCGAGGTGCTGGCGCAGCCGATTTCCGATCACCTTCCCGTTGCCGTCGAGATTCGATTGCCTGACGCATTGACTGTGGATACGCTGCCGGTCTTGAGCTAATTGCCATCACCCCGCAGTGGACCCAGGCATGACCGAAGACGCCGAGCGCTGGAAAGAAAAATACTTAAAAAGCATCGAACAGCAGGAAAAACTCGAGCGCCGTTGGGATGCCCGTCTCGACTTGCTGCGTCGTGGCCTGGTGCGCAGTACCTTGGCCGCCGAGGGCAGCGACAAGGCGGTGGACCAGTGCATGAAGGAAATGCGCGAGGTCATCCGTAGCGACAACATGGACGCGGGGCTTGCCAACCTGATTCCGCGTCTGGAAAAGGCGGTACTCGACTCCGAGCAGCGTCGCGAAACCCGCATGAACCAGGTTAGCGATGCGCTGACCGCGCTAGTCACTCAGCTCCAGGCCCTGCCGCTGTCCGGTGATGTCGCTCGGCCACTGAAAAAACTGGCGAAGAAACTCGATGGTGGTGTCAGCCAATCGCGCGAGTTGCCGCCCCTGCTTGGTGAGCTCAGTGGTTTGCAGGGCCGAGCCCTGACCCTGCTGCAGAGCCCGGAAGAAGAGGCCCGCCCCGGCTTTTTGCAGCGGCTTTTCGGTAAAGCTGAACAAGAGTCTCGGCCGGAACACGCAGAATCGCCGCAGCCTGCACCGGTTCCAACGCCAGCTTTGGCAAAGCCTGCTGTCGAGAGCGAATCTGCTCGGCAGCCCGTCAAAGACGAAGTGCTTCAGCCCTCGACACCTGCAATCATGGCCGCTGCGCCAGAGCCAGTGGAACCGATTGCAGCCAAACCACTGATCACTGAGGAGCAAACAGAGGCGCCTGCGGCAGAAGTGGCGCAGGCGTTGCTGCTGGAGCCCTCGCAGCCGGCGCTGATTGATGCGCCTGAGGCTGAGCCCGCTCCAGTCATTGCCAGTCAGGAGCCAAACGAGCCAGAGCAAGCGATACTTGCTCAAGCAGAGCCTGACGAACTTAGCGCGATAGAGCCAGAGCCAGAGGCGGCGCCGGAGCAGGTCGAACTGCTCGACGGTGAGGATGGCCCTTATGCCCTGCCTAACGCCGTCGAGCCACCCTACAGCCAAGTCGCTGCGCATATCGAGCAAACCTTGATCGGCTTGCTCGATGACCTGAGCCTGCCCGAGCGGCACAAGGCCCAGGCGCTGGAAATGCGCGAGCGCGTGGCGCGAGGGCTGAACTGGTACGAACTGATCCCGGTGCTGGATGATCTGGCGGTACTCATGCTGGCCATCACCGACAGCGGCCAGCATGAGTTCGAGGCCTACTTGCAGCAGCTCAACGAGCGCCTCGAGACCTTCCAGAGCCATCTGCACGAAGCCAGCGCCGGGCATGCCGACAACAGTACTGCGGCGCGTGAGCTGGACAGCCAATTGCGCGAACAGGTCGATGGTCTGCAAAGCAGCGTCCAGGGCGCCGCTGACCTCGATAGCCTCAAGCACATTCTGGACAATCGCCTCGAAGGCCTGCTGGTGACCATCGACGATCACCAGCACGAGCGTGACCGCCGCGAGCAGGAACTGGCCGGACGCCTGCATGGCTTGGCCGAGCGGGTGGCGAACATGGAACAGGAAGCCCTGGGGTATCGCGAGCACCTTGAGGAGCAACGCCAGAAAGCCCTGATCGATCCCCTAACCGGGCTGCCCAACCGCGCCGCGTGGTCAGAACAGGTCGAGCGCGAAGTGCAGGATTGGCAGGAAAACGGCGGCCACTTGCTGATGGCGATCCTTGACCTTGACCACTTCAAACGCATCAACGACGGCTATGGCCACCTGGCCGGCGACAAGGTGTTGAAGATCGTCGCCGACCAGTTACGCAAGCGCCTGCGTGGCCGCGACTTCATCGCACGCTTTGGCGGTGAAGAGTTTGTCCTGCTATTGCCGCAAACCTCACCGGCTGCTGGCGCGCAAGTGGCTGAAACCCTGCGCGCCGCCATCGAAGCATGCCCTTTCCATTTCAAGGGCGAGCGGGTGGTGATTACCGCCTCCATCGGCATCAGCGCATTCCGCACCGGCGAGCGTGGCGATCAGGTGCTCAAGCGTGCCGACGAAGCCTTGTATCGAGCCAAGGATCTGGGACGCAATCGGGTGGAACTGGCCTAACTATCTACCGCATTCCTGATGCCACGGTTGCTCATGATGATTTCGCCGAAATGCAGAGACCTTCGGCATTTCGAGGCTTGAGTAACTCTAATCAGGAGCGACGCGATGAAGATGATGAAATGGGTACTACTGCTGGTCATGAGTATCGCCTATCAGACGAGTGCCATGGCCAAGGACACCTACTGGACTGCGCATGTTGGCAAAGATGGGACGGTCTTGCGGCAGTGGCCGAAATGGATCGAAAATGTAGAGCTTTCAGAGAATGCTAACTATTTCAGTCAGTACAAGCTGATATTCAACAACCGCATCGTGCATCAAGACCCAGGCTTTTGCACGGTTTCGCCCATTGATGGCAGCACCGAGGATCGTCTGTTGCATGGGCAGGCCAAAGTCATTGGTAAGCCGAAAGCTGAAGGCGTCACGGTGCTGACCCAGTTGGTCGATGTTAAAGGCGCAAGTGGTGACAATTCGTTGGAATTCCTGGTGATGTGTATGCGCTAAGGCGTTGTTTCCTACAAGCGCCTGAGAGAGAGCACGTTATACTGTAGCGACTTGTCACTTCTTCATGATGTGCTCTCTTTCGATGAAAACTGTAATTTCAGCATTTCTCCTTGTAATGCTTGCTGGCTGTGCCAGCGGCCTGCGCATCGACCGCAGCCATGTCTCGGCGAACCAGGACGAGCGCATCCAGTTCGTCGTCCTGCATTACACCAATGCCTCACTCGAACGCTCGTTGGCCTTGTTGACCCACGGCGAGGTCAGCAGCCACTACCTGATCGGCGATGGTCCGGCCACGGTTTATCAGTTGGTCGACGAGAGCAAACGTGCCTGGCATGCCGGCGATAGCCAATGGGACGGTCGCACCTGGCTCAATTCCAGCTCCATCGGCATCGAGATCGTCAACCCGGGGTTCACCGACACACCCAATGGTCGGGTCTGGCACCCCTACAGCGAAGCGCAGATCCAGGCGCTCATCGCGTTGCTCCAGGATATCGTCAAGCGTAACCACATCCAGCCGCGCTACATCATCGGGCACAGCGACATCGCGCCCTTGCGCAAGCTCGATCCTGGGCCGCTGTTCCCATGGAAACGCTTGGCAGATGCAGGCTTGGGCATTTGGCCTGAAGCCAATGCAGTCGCGCGGCAGCGGGCGTACTTCGAGGTCAATCCGCCATCAATTACCTGGTATCAGCAACAGTTGCTGCGCTTTGGTTACTCCATCGAACAGACCGGCGAACTGGATGTAGCGACTCGGCATGTGCTGGCGGCCTTCCAGATGCGCTTCCGCCCGCAGCGGTTCGATGGCATGCCGGATGCGCAAACTGCGGCGATGTTGCAGGTGCTCAACCAAAAGCGTTGAACCCCGCGCGCCCAACGGCCGTGCCGACTGACCATTCCGTTGCTATACCTCTTGGTAATCAACTGGATATATCCGATGTCAGCCTTCCTCGTTGGGTTGCGCCAAATTCTCCACCGCCCCTGGCTGCTGGCAGCGCTCGCTGCCCTCGCTAGCGCCGTGCTGTTGCTGGCAGGCAGCGTGGGTGTGGCGCTGCAACAGATGAAGGAAAGCGAGAGCGCGCAGATGAACGCCCAGGGCGAGCGTTTTCTGGAGCGTCTAGAGCAAGTCTTCGGTCAGTTGCGTCAAGGTGTCGATCAATTGCACTCCCTGCCTTTGCGTGGGTGCGATTCGACAACCTTGGCGGCACTACAGCAAGTCGGCCTGAGTTCGCGGTTCATTTACGAAGCGGCCTACGTGCAGGGTAATGTCGCCTGCTCTAGCCGTGGTGGGGTGAGTAACATCGAGCCTTTTCGACCGCCGGATATTCGCGGTCCGACCTACAGCTACTGGCTCAATACCACTGCCGAGCCCGACGAGAACCTCGCTGCGCTCATGCTTGGGCGCGGTAATTTTTTGGTTTCTACTTCGCGTGGTCACCTCACCGATGTGGTTGACCTGCCGCCCGGCGGTAGCCTGCTGGTGGTATTGGATCATGGACGCCGCGCTATTCCGGTGCTGGGCCCGGCGCAACCCTGGCCGCCAGTCGCCGATTGGCCGCCGCCCTCGGACAAGGCTTTGTCTGAGTTCAGTGACCGGCTGATCTACCGCATGCCGACCAAGTCACCCGATTACCAGTTAGTGCTGATTGCCCCTCGCGCCAGTTTACCTCTGAAGATGAACGGCGTGCTCTGGCTATTGTTCCCTGGCAGCGTACTGGTGGCGTGCTGTATTGGCTGGCTGGTGCTGCAGTTGATCCTGCAACGCCGCTCGATGAGCTCCGAGCTGCAGAATGCGCTGCGCAAAGGCGAGCTGCAGGTGCTCTACCAGCCAATCTTCGAGCTGGACAGTCGGCGCTGTGTCGGCGCCGAGGCCCTGGTGCGCTGGCGCAGGCCCGATGGCACCCTGACCAGCCCGGATCTGTTCATCCCGCTGGCGGAGAATACTGGGCAGATCCGCCAGATCACCGACTTCGTCCTGCAGCGGGTATTGGAGCAACTGGGGCAGTTACTGCGGGCCAACCGCAACTTATATATCTCGGTGAACCTGGCTGCCTGCGATGTGATGGTGCCGCGTATTGGTGGGGTGGCAGCCCGGCTGTTGGCTCATCACCGAGTACCCGCCAGTCAGATCGCTTTCGAGGTGACCGAGCGGGGCCTGATCGATGTGGTGGTGGCGCGGGACAATTTGCAGGCCTTGCGCGCCGTTGGGCATCAGGTACTGATTGACGATTTTGGCACTGGCTACTGCAGCCTTGCCTACCTGCAGACCTTGCCGGTGGATTGTTTGAAGATCGACAAGGCCTTTATCGATGCGCTGGGCCATGATGCGGCGAGCAGCGGCGTGGCGCCGCATATCATCCGCATGGCCCATGACCTGCATTTGCGGGTGATCGCCGAAGGTATCGAATGTGAGGACCAGGCGGTACTGCTCAACAGTGAAGGGGTCAATTATGGGCAGGGGTGGTTGTTTGCCCATCCGCTCAATGCTCGGCAGTTTGCCGAGTTGATAACTCGCGGGCGGCGGGTCAGTGCTCGGCGGATTGATGATGAGCCTTGATCTGTGGGTGGCCTTGTAGCGATTCGCAGACTGCACCGGCCTCTTCGCGGGGCAACCCCGCTCCCACGCTTTCTTCGGTGTCCGGAATAACGTGGGAGCGGGCTTGCCCCGCGAAGACAGTGCTGATTGATAACTGCGAATTTCAAACCGGTAACGCCATATAGAACTGCGTCCCCTGCCCTGGCCGCGAAAACACTCCCATGCGGCCACCATGCAGCTGGACGATCTCTTTGCACAGCGCCAGGCCCAGCCCCGCGCCACCTTTCTTGCGTCCCACCTGAACGAATGGCTCGAAGATCCGACCTTGCTGGCCATAGGCAATACCCTCGCCATTATCCTCGACACTGACAATCACCCGCTCGCCATGTCGCCGCGCATGCAAGCGGATGCGCCCCCCGCTGGGCGTATGGCGCACGGCGTTGTGCAACAGATTATCCAGCACCCGATCGAGCTGGGCGGCATCGGCCTGGATACGTGGCAGGGGCTGCTCGAGCTCGATCAGCAAGTCGATCTGCTTATCCGCTGCTTGCGGTGCGATACGCCCTTGGGCACGTTCGAGCAGATCGTCGACCGCACAGTGAGCCAGCTCCAGTTTTTGCAGCCCGCTCTGGTAGCGAGAGAAATTCAGCAGGTCGTTGATCAACTGGGTCAGACGCTGCATTTCTTCGCCGATGGTGTCGAGCAGGTCGTTCTCGCGGGCTTCAGGCGGGAACTTGACCCGTTCGCGCAGCAGGCCAAAGGCCATATGCATACCGGTGACCGGGGTGCGCAGCTCGTGCGAGGCACGCAAGACGAATTCACTGCGCACCCGCTCAAAAGCACGCTGTTCGGTGACATCGTGCAGCACCATCACTGCACCGAGGATTGGCCCCTGAGGGTGGCTGACCGGGGTCAGGCTGTAAGTCAGCAGGCGGGTTTCTTCCTCGATATCGATGCTCAAGTCATCGGGCGGGCGATCCAGGCTGCCGCCACGCAGGACCTGGCGCAGTTGCTGCTCCAGTTCTGGACGTTGCAACGCCTCGGCCAGACCCGTGCCGAGCCGGCTGCTGTCCCAGCCCAGCTGCCGTTGGGCAACTGGGTTGAGGTGCTCCAGGCGGCCTTGGCGATCGATGATCAGCAGGCCGTCATCGATACTGTCGAGTACCGCCTGCAAGCGTTGCTGGCCAGCCAGCACCTCATCGATGTTGGTGGCCTGATGCTTGCGCAAGGCATCGGCCATCATCCCGAAACGGCGGGTCAGCTGGTTGAGTTCAGTGGCCTGGGTAACCGGCAGGGTGACATCGAAATTCCCTTGGCCGACCTCATCGGCAGCCTTGGCCAAGGCTTCGATCGGCTGGCCGAAGCGGCGGGCGATATTGTGCGCGGTGACGAAGCCCAGGACCAGCACCGCCAAGCCCATCAGGCCCAGCAGGCCGCTGACCAGCAGGGCGCGGTCGCGGGTATGCTCCTCGCTGCGGGTGATGTGCTCCAAGGCCTGTTTGTGCGAGTCGATCAGATCGACGCGCACCTGGCTGAAAGCCGCGCCCAATGGCTGATCGGTACCCATGCTGCGCGAGGGTGCCGGGCTATCGCGGTAGGCCTGCAAGAAGGTCTGGTAATTACTGCTGGCCTTACTGAAACCGGTGCGCTCGCCACCCTGCTCCAACCCTTGGTTGAGCAAGCTCTGGAACTGCTCCTGCAAGGTCACCAGGCTATTGGGAGCGGTGTCCTCATCGAGGATCAGGGTCAGTTGCTCACCCAGGTTTTGCCTGAGCTTGAGCCCGACCTCGAGGGTGTGGGTGGTGTCGCGCACCAAGCGCTGCTGCACCGTGGCCATCTGCAATACGCTGACCAACCCCAGCAGCAGCCCAAGCAAAGCCACCGTGACCAATGCCGAGATGCTCAGGAAAAGCCGCGTGCGCAGCTTCATCGGCCACTTCATAGGTTGAATTGCTTGCGCTTGCGGTACAGCGTCGAGGCGTCGATGCCGAGCGTCTTCGCTGCTTGGTCGAGGGTGTCACTGGATGCCAGCACTGCACCGATGTGCGCCCGCTCCAGCTCATCCAGGCTCAACGCGGCGCCAATACGCGGGGCATTGTTGGTGGTGGGTTCGGCCATGCCCAGGTGGCTGATCTCGACCCGCTCTTGCGGGCAGATGATGCTGGCCCGCTCGACCACGTTGCGCAGCTCGCGGATGTTGCCCGGCCAGCGGTAGTTGAGCAGCGCCGCACGTGCTTCGTCACTGAACACCCGGGCCGGTCGCGAGTACTCCTTGACGAAGCGGGCAAGGAAACGCTCGGCCAGCGTCAGGATGTCATCGCTGCGTTCACGCAGTGGCGGCAGGTGCAGGGTGATGACGTTGAGGCGGTACAGCAGGTCTTCACGGAAGCGCCCATCACGGACCATGTCATCAAGGTTGAGGTTGGTCGCGGCGAGGATGCGTACATCTGCGCGGCGGGTGACCGGATCGCCGACCCGCTCGTATTCCTTGTCTTGAATGAAGCGCAGCAGTTTTGGCTGCAAAGTCAGCGGAAAATCGCCGATCTCGTCGAGAAACAGCGTTCCGCCGTCGGCTTGGCTGACTCGGCCCAAGGTGCTCTCGCTGGCGCCGGTGAAGGCACCGCGGGTGTGACCGAACAACTCGCTTTCCATCAGTTCGGCGTTCAGCGACGGGCAGTTGATGGTCACGCAAGCCTTGCGTGCACGCTTGCTCCAGCCGTGAATGGCGCGGGCCAGCTCGCCTTTACCGGTGCCGGATTCGCCGAGGATGAGAATGTTGGCATCGGTGGTCGCTACCTGCCGCGCGGTTTCCAGCACCGCCATCATGGCTGGGCTGTGCGAGTCGAGGCCGTCTTTGGGTTTGCGCACTTCGCCTTCGAGCGCTTCGAGGCGAGCAGACAACTGGCGCACTTCAAGCTGCTTGGCGGTGGCCAGGCGCAGTTGGTCCGGGCTGCAAGGTTTGACCAGGTAATCGGCGGCGCCGGCCTGGATAGCATCGACCGCGGTGTCCACCGCCGAATGGGCGGTGACAATGACCACCCGCATCCACGGCGCCTGGATACGCATCTGGGCCAGTACGTCGAGACCGTTGTCCTCGCCCAAGCGCAAATCGAGGAAGCACAAGTCGAACACCTGCCGCTGCAACAGCGCCTCAGCCTGCACGGCGCTGTTGGCCGTGGCTACGCTGTAGCCTTCATCTTCAAGGCAATAACGGAAGGTTCGCAGGATGGCGGACTCGTCGTCCACCAGCAGGATGCGGCCTTGGTTGTCCTGGGCAGATTCCATTTTCCTACGCTCCTTTAGGATTGATCTCAATTAGTGTCGGAAAGATCGGGCAAGTTGCATGGTCAATTCTGAAGGATTCTGTCCTTTGCATGCTAGCTGCTGGCCGCTTCTTTATCTAACTAACTGAAAATATTGAGTTTTTAGGCGATAAACCAGCTGGCACGCGGGTTGCGAAGATCTTTAGCTTTGTCACAAAAGGAGGTGCAGTCATGCGCTTTTCCCCTCGTATGGCCGTTTTCGCGGCCAGTCTGGTGTCGGTTATCACGCCGGCCTTGGCCGATCCGATCCAGGACGCGCGTCTGCAAGGAGGGCTGCAAACCGCCCTGTCACTGAACCGCTTGCTCAATCCCTTTCGTATTGAAGTCGATGTAGAAGGCGCGCGCGCTCGCTTGACGGGCGAGGTCGAGAGCGAGGTGGAGCGCCAATTGGCTGAACACCTGGCGCTGGCCACCCGCGGTATCGAGCAGGTCGATAACCAATTGCTGGTCAATGCCGAGCTGGTCGAGCGCCCCTTGGAGCTGCGTGCCTACGCGCAGCGGCTTGAGGATGCCACGCTTGCGGCCATTGTGCGCTCGCGCCTGGCATGGAGCCGGGTCACGCAAAAGGCCCCGATCGAGGTGGAAAGTCGCGAGGGTGTAGTGACTTTGCGCGGACGGGTCGACAGCGTCGAAGCCAAGGAGCTTGCCGGTGTCCTGGCGCGGACCACTGATGGCATTCATTTGGTCAACAACCTGGTGAGCCTGGATACCGCCGCCATGGCCAAGGCTCGTGAGACACCTGTGGGCGCGCCAACGGGGCCGCAGCCCAGCGATAGCTGGATCCACGACAAGATCCAAAGCAGCTACCGCTTCAGCCGCAATCTGGATGGGCTGAACATCAAGGTTGCCAGCGAGCAAGGAATGGTCCGGCTATCGGGCGAGGTGGTCAGCAGCGAGCAGAAAACCATCGCCGTGGAGATCGCCCGGCAGATCATCGGTGTACGTGGCGTAGATGCTGACCTGTTGAAGATCGCGACCAAGGTGGAGGGCTGAAGTCGTGCAAATCGCACGACGGCAAAAGGGTCATCGTGCAGGATACGTCCTTGCAGACCCTCTCTCATCTTGTTAAGTAATTGATTTATAAGGATATTTATTAATTTGTAAGGCTGGCATGCAGGCTGCAATTACCTGTTCAGAGTTTTAATAAGAACACAGCAGGAGGAGCCGGCATGAACCGCCAATCCGTCAACCGCTTACAGTCCACCGCTTTGCCGCTGCGCCAGTTCCTGTTCCTCGGTCTGGCACTGCTGGTGACCCTGGCCGCCGGCCAGTTCTATTACAGCTGGCAGACCGCCCGGCTCGCCGAGCAAGTAGCGGCGCACACGGCATTGTTGACGCAGATTCAGGCGACCCGTGCCAACACCTTGGTGAGGGCAGCTGACCCGCTGCCGACCGCCAAGGCGAGCTCTCCGGCCACTCTGGAAAACGTAGTACCGCAGGACCGCTGGGTGTTCTAAGCGACCTGCCGGATCGATTTCAAAAAAGAAAGGAGAACCACCATGCTTAGTTGGGCTATCACTTTCCTGATTATCGCCATTGTCGCTGCCGTGCTGGGCTTCGGTGGTATCGCCGGTGCTGCCACGGGGATTGCGAAGATCCTGTTCATCGTCTTCCTGGTGTTGTTCGTGGCTTCCTTCTTCTTCGGACGCGGCAGGGGCTAGACCATGAGCCGGATGCTTTGCAAAGCCCTGGCTACCGCCCTGCTTCTGGGCGGTAGCGCGGCGGCGATGGCGGCCAATGACGGCCAGGTTCGTGTCAGCCAGTTGCTTGGCACGGACCCCGAATTCCGTGAGACCTGGCAGGACACCCTCAAAGACGAGGAGCGTTTACCCGAGTGGGTCATCAACCTCAGCGGCAGTTCGCAAGAACAGATGTCGGCAGTGACTGAGGATGGCGACAAGTACTTGGTCGGGCCTCTGTGTGAATCGGACGACAACTGCACCTATAAACGCCTGATCGTGGCGTTCAGCTGGGACAAGGACGATGCCTACGGGATGCTGGTAGAGGTGCCAGAAGGATTGCCGACCGACAAGTCGCCCACCCGCCATGCGCAGTACCGTTGGCTGGGCAAGCCGGATGACGGCATGAAGGCGATGCTGCAAGAGCAGCTCAAGCGTGATCCGAAGTGGTACTAGGGTCTGTATGAAAAGTCTTGAGACGCCGGTCAGGCAAGGCGAAAACAGCCGAGGAACGGTCGGAGTCGCGCTCGACTGTACTGGAGTAAATGAGCATTCCGAGGCTGTTTTCAACGCAGCATGACCAAGTATCAAGGCTTTTCGTACAGAGCCTAGGCGTCAGCGTACGCATAAGGTTCACGTCACTGTAACGCTATAGAAGCTGAACCTTTCTAAGGTTCTGGCTTCTATGATGCGCAGCCCCGAGGAGGGGCGGCACATGACCAAGGGGCCGGGCTGTTCTGATTGTTGCAGGATCGGAGTGGCCTAGGGGTACAGGGAGTACCTCCGAGCACGGGCCGGGTCAGGCAAGGTGGCATCGGAAGTATCAGGTTGCTCGGGGCTGCCAAGCACCGAAGCCGACCTGACTTCCGAAGCACCTATATATAGAAGGCTTTGTGTAGCTTGTAGGAATTTGCCTTCAAGACACATTTTGTCTCGACCGTACATCGAATTATTTTAGGGTCTGGCACTACCCGCCCGATGTACCATTTAGACCATTCGGATTGTCGAACAAGGCATCCGATCCCTCCTTTTAGTGCCGCCAAATCGGCCGAAAAATGGCGCTTTGGTCTTGTTCGGAAATCCGAACGGCGTATATCCAGCCCCTTCGGGTGTGACTTTTTGTCCCTTGATCTCATGCCGAATCGGTATAGGGTAGTCGTTTCCGGCATTAGACTGCCTCCCTCTCCATCGCAATAGTTGCGGCCTTTTTCGCTAGCCAGAGCGCCGACACGCTCGCTTGCGCTGACCTTCGATGGAGCCGTCGTACGGATTAAATTCGCTGCCCAGCATGCTTCTAAAGGCTCTGGAACGCGCGTTTCCGCTCGACGACCATGACCACTAGAAGAAAAGGTAACGACATGAAGAAGGCAAAACTAAGCCTCGCCTGGCAGATCCTCATCGGACTCGTCCTGGGCGTTGCAATCGGCGCGCTGCTGAACCATTTCAGTGCAGAAAAGGCATGGTGGATCAGTAATGTTCTGCAGCCAGCCGGTGACATCTTCATTCGCCTGATCAAGATGATCGTCGTCCCGATCGTGATATCGTCGCTGATCGTGGGCATCGCCGGGGTTGGCGACGCGAAGAAACTGGGCAGCATTGGCCTGAAGACCATCATCTACTTCGAGGTGGTGACCACCATCGCCATCGTCGTCGGCCTGGGCCTGGCCAACCTGTTCCACCCAGGTGTCGGTATCGACATGAGCACCCTGGGTACTGTGGACATCTCCAAGTACCAGGCCACTGCGGCCGAGGTGCAGCATGAGCACGCGTTCATCGAGACCCTGCTCAACCTGATCCCATCGAACATCTTCGCAGCCGTGGCGCGTGGCGAGATGCTGCCGATCATCTTCTTCTCGGTACTGTTCGGCCTGGGCCTGTCGAGCCTGCAGGCAGACCTGCGCGAGCCGCTGGTACGCACCTTCCAGGGCGTATCGGAAACCATGTTCAAGGTCACCCACATGATCATGAACTACGCGCCGATCGGTGTATTCGCCCTGATCGCGGTGACTGTCGCCAACTTCGGCTTCTCGTCCCTGCTGCCGCTGGCCAAGCTGGTGGTGCTGGTGTACTTCGCTATCGCCTTCTTCGCCTTCATGGTGCTGGGCCTGGTGGCGCGGATGTTCGGCTTCTCGATCATCAAGATCATGCGCATCATGAAAGACGAGATGATCCTCGCCTACTCCACCTCTAGCTCCGAGACCGTGCTGCCACGGGTGATCGAGAAGATGGAGAAGTACGGTGCGCCGAAGTCGATCTGCAGCTTCGTGGTGCCGACCGGTTACTCGTTCAACCTCGACGGTTCGACCTTGTACCAGAGCATCGCGGCGATCTTCATTGCCCAGCTGTACGGCATCGACTTGTCCTGGAGCCAACAGCTGTTGCTGGTCCTGACCCTGATGGTCACCTCCAAGGGTATCGCGGGTGTGCCGGGCGTTTCCTTCGTGGTGCTGCTGGCGACCCTGGGCAGTGTTGGTATCCCGCTGGAAGGCCTGGCGTTCATCGCCGGTGTCGACCGCATCATGGACATGGCGCGGACTGCCCTGAACGTGATCGGCAACGCCTTGGCCGCCCTGGTTATCGCACGCTGGGAAGGCATGTACGACGCGGTCAAAGGCGAGCAGTACTACAACTCGCTGCCGCACATGGCCGGTACCAAAGCGGCCGCTTCCGTTGCGGGCAAGACTGCCAAGCAGTAAGCCTTCAGCGTTGAACAAAAAGCCCCGACTTGTCGGGGCTTTTTGTTGTCTTGAGATCGGCAGGCGGTGTCGTGTGGGAGAAAGGCGTCGGTAGCGTGGGAGCGGGCTTGCCCCGCGATAGCGTCAGCGCGGCTAAGCAATTTGGCCAAGTAGACGCTATCGCGGGGCAAGCCCGC
>NZ_JBICKL010000080.1:0-5639 GCF_043104195.1 Pseudomonas sp. xss_2 | reverse complement strand
CCTCCATAAAGCGCTACGTTATGCGACAATCGCAGCCCTTCGAATGCCGATCATGCACAAGCAGGCTCACCTGCATCATTAAAAAGCCCCATGACAGACCACGCCATCGACCAGCTGCTGAACAACCTCGACCACGCCATGATCGCCGACCGCCATCGTCTGCGTCGGCAATTGCATGAGCTGCGCAAGCGCCCTGACGAGGCCAAGCTGGCGCAGTGGGTGGACAAGGTCCAGGCCTCGTTCGCCCAGGTCACTGCGCGCCAGCAAAGCGTGCCGAGTATCCGCTACGACGATAATCTGCCGATCGCCGCCAAACGCGACGAGATCAAGAAGGCCTTGAGTGAACACCAGGTCCTGGTGATCGCCGGCGAAACCGGTTCGGGCAAGACCACTCAGTTGCCCAAGATCTGCCTGGAACTGGGCCGTGGCAGCCACGGCCAGATCGCTCACACCCAGCCCCGGCGGATCGCCGCACGCAGCGTTGCCGCGCGGGTCGCGGAAGAACTCGGCACGCCGCTGGGTGCGCTGGTCGGCTACCAGGTGCGGTTCGAGGATCAGAGCGATTCCAACACCCTGGTCAAGCTGATGACCGATGGCATCCTGCTCGCCGAAACCCAGCATGATCGGTTTCTTGAGCGCTACGACACGATCATCGTCGACGAGGCCCACGAGCGCAGTCTGAACATCGACTTCTTGCTCGGTTATCTGAAGACCTTGCTGCATCGCCGGCCCGAGCTGAAGCTGATCATCACTTCAGCGACCATCGATCTGGAGCGCTTCTCCAAGCATTTCGATAACGCGCCGATCATTGAAGTCTCGGGCCGCACCTACCCGGTAGAAACCTGGTATCGGCCGCTGACCAGCGAGCAGGACGAGGAAGGCAACCAGGTTGAAGACGACCTGACAGTTGATCAGGCGATCCTGGCTACCCTCGATGAAATCGCCGCGCACGAACGCAGTGTCGGCAAGGGGCCGGGTGATGTGCTGGTGTTCCTGCCCGGCGAGCGTGAGATTCGCGACGCTGCCGAGATCTTGCGCAAGGCCCAGCTACGTCACACCGAGATCTTGCCGCTGTACGCCCGGCTGTCGCCGGCAGAGCAGCAGAAGATCTTCCAGTCGCACCCAGGCCGGCGCGTGGTGCTCGCCACCAACGTGGCCGAGACTTCCCTGACGGTGCCCGGCATCCGCTATGTGATCGACAGTGGCACCGCGCGGATCAGCCGTTACAGCTATCGCGCCAAGGTTCAGCGCCTGCCTATCGAGGCGGTCTCGCAAGCCAGTGCCAACCAGCGTAAGGGACGCTGTGGGCGGGTCGAGCCGGGCATCTGTGTGCGCCTGTACAGCGAAGACGACTTCAACGGCCGGCCGGCGTTCACCGATCCGGAGATCCTGCGCACCAACCTGGCGGCGGTGATCTTGCAGATGCTCCACCTGCGCCTGGGTGCGATTGATGCCTTCCCCTTCATCGAACCGCCTGATGGCAAGGCCATCAGCGACGGTTTCAACCTGCTGCAGGAGCTGTCGGCGGTCAATCGCGAGAACCAGCTGACCCCGCTCGGCCGGCAACTGGCGCGTTTGCCTATCGATCCGCGGCTGGGCCGCATGCTGCTCGAAGGCGCCCGCTTGGGCAGTCTGCAGGAAGTATTGATCGTCACCAGCGCGCTGTCGGTGCAGGATCCACGCGAGCGTCCGCCGGAGCGTCAGCAGGCAGCGGATCAAGCCCACGCGCAGTGGAAAGACGTCGATTCGGACTTTGCCGCGCTGGTCAATCTGTGGCGCGGTTTCGAAGAGCAGCGTCAGGCGCTGACCGCCAACCCGCTGCGAAACTGGTGCCGGAAGAACTTCCTCAATTACCTGCGCCTGCGCGAATGGCGCGATGCCCATCGCCAGTTGTCGCTGATCTGTCGCGACCTGCAACTGACCGTTAATAAAGAACCCATTGACTATCAGCGCATGCACAAGGCCATTCTCAGTGGCCTGCTCAGCCAGATCGGCCACAAGACCGAAGAGGGTGACTACCAGGGCGCGCGCCAGCGCCGCTTCTGGATCCACCCCTCGTCCGGCATCGGCCGCAAGCGCCCGCAATGGGTGATGGCCGCCGAACTGGTCGAAACCACCAAGCTGTATGCGCGCATGGTGGCCAAGATCGAGCCAGACTGGATCGAGCCGCTGGCGGGGCACCTGATCAAGAAAAACCACTTCGAGCCGCACTGGGAGAAAAAGCGCGGGCAAGTGGTGGCCTATGAACAGATCACCCTGTATGGCTTGATCCTGGTCGGCCGGCGCCCGGTGCACTACGGGCCGATCGATCCGGTGGTATCACGCGAGCTGTTTATCCGCGAGGGTTTGGTTGGCGGTGAGATTCAGTCGCGGGCCAAGTGCCTGGCGGCTAACAAACGCCTGCTCGAACAGCTCGACGAGCTCGAGGCCAAGGCGCGCCGACGCGACATTCTCGCCGATGAGGAAACTCTCTTCGCCTTCTATGAAGCGCGCCTGCCTGCCGAGATTCACCAGACGGCGACGTTCGACGCCTGGTATCGCATGACCAGCCAGAAAGACGCCAATCTGCTGATCATGCGCGAAGAGGATGTGCTGGCCCGCGAGGCCAGTGAAGTGACCGCCGCGCAATACCCTGACAGCCTCAAGGTGGGCGAGCTGAGCCTGCCGCTGAGCTACCATTTCGAGCCGAACCATCCGCGCGATGGCGTCACTGTGCGGGTGCCGGCGCCGTTGCTGCCGAGCCTGCCGGGTGAGCGCCTGGAATGGTTGGTGCCAGGCTTGCTCGAGGCCAAGTGCATTGCCCTGGTACGTAACCTGCCCAAGGCCTTGCGCAAGAACTTCGTGCCGGTGCCGGACTTCGTCAAGGCCGCCCTGGCGCGGATGACCTTTGGCCAGGGCGGTTTGCCCCAGGCGCTGGGTCAGGAGCTGCTGCGCATGACCGGCGCGCGGGTCACCGATGAGGCTTGGGCGCAAGCGGCTGAGCTGGTCGAGAGCCACCTGCGGATGAACATCGAAGTGGTCGACGGCCAGGGTAAGTTCCTTGGCGAAGGGCGCGATCTGGCCGAGCTGACTTCCCGATTTGTCGCGGCCAGCCAAGCTGCACTGGCCATGCCGCGTACGGAAAAGTCCGAGCAGCCGGTGCAGGCCAAGGCCTTCGCCGACGTCGCTGAAACCGCCCAGCAAAAGATCGCCGGGCTGTCGATGACGGTCTACCCGGCGCTGGTCGAAGAGAACGGCAGCGTACGTGAAGGACGTTTCTCGACCCACGCCGAGGCCCAGTTCCAGCATCGCCGCGCATTGCAACGTTTGCTTTTGCAACAGCTGGCAGAGCCGGCCAAGTTCCTGCGGGGCAAGTTGCCCGGGCTGACCGAGCTGGGGCTGCTGTACCGCGACATGGGCCGGGTCGAGGCGTTGGTCGAGGACATCCTGCTGGCCAGTCTCGACAGCTGCATCCTGGAAGGTGAAGTGCAGCTGCCGCGCGATGGGGCGGGCCTTGCTTCGTTGGCCGAGCGCAAGCGCGGCAGTTGGGCTGAGCACGCCGAGCGCTTGGCCAGGCTGACGCTTGAGGTGCTCAAGCTGTGGCATGGCTTGCAAAAGCGCTTCAAAGGCAAGATCGACTTGAGCCAGGCGGTTGCCTTGAACGACATCAAGCTGCAGTTGGCCAACCTGGTCTACCCCGGTTTTGTGCGCGATACGCCTGGGGTGTGGTTCAAGGAATTGCCCCGCTACCTCAAAGCCATCGAATTGCGCCTGGAGAAACTCGGCTCGCAAGTGCAGAAGGACCGCGTCTGGAGTGGCGAACTGGCCACTCTCTGGACCCAGTACAAGACACGCGCCGACAAGCATGCCCAGGAGGGCAAGCGCGACGAGCAGTTGCTCATGTACCGTTGGTTGCTGGAGGAATATCGGGTATCGCTGTTCGCCCAGCAGCTGGGCACCAAGGTGCCGGTTTCCGACAAACGCTTGAGCAAACATTGGAGCCTGGTAGAGGGCTAAACCGCTGCAAATGTGGCAAACTTGCTGGAGTTTTGCGGCCGCTTTGCGGCCCTTCGCGAGCTAGACCGGCTCCCACGAGAACTCTGGGAGCAGGTTTACCCGCGAACGAGGGCATAGCCCTCGCTGGTTCTCCCGTTTCAGCGGGAAGTTGCAATTGTAAATTGGCACCAAGGTGCCATTATCTTGCCCCTTATTTCGGCCAGCGCCGCGCGGCGATGGCCTCTGACCAGAGGAACGACCGTGCATAACGTCGTAATCAGCGGCACCGGCCTGTATACCCCGGCCCAGAGCATTTCCAACGAAGAACTGGTGGAGTCGTTCAATACTTGGGTCACGCAGTACAACCAGGACAACGCGGCGGCCATCGCGCGTGGCGAAGTCCAAGCCCTGGCCGAATCCAACGCCGCCTTCATCGAGAAGGCGTCGGGGATCAAGAGCCGCTTCGTGTTGGACAAGGCCGGCATTCTCGATCCGCAGCGCATGAAGCCACGGTTGCCGGAGCGCTCCAATGACGAGCCCTCGATCCTCTGTGAGATGGCCGTGACCGCCGCCCGCCAGGCCCTTGAGCGTGCAGGTCGCACTGCCGCCGATGTCGATGCAGTGATCGTCGCTTGCTCCAACCTGCAGCGCCCGTACCCGGCTATCGCCATCGAAGTGCAGCAGGCGTTGGGTATCAACGGTTTTGGCTTTGACATGAACGTTGCCTGCTCGTCGGCCACCTTCGGCATCCAGACCGCCGCCAACAGCATTCAGCTGGGCCAGGCCCGTGCGGTGCTGGTGGTCAACCCTGAGGTGTGTACCGCTCACCTGAACTTCCGCGATCGTGACAGCCACTTCATCTTTGGCGATGCCGCTACCGCCGTGCTGCTCGAGCGTGCTGACCTGGCGACTTCGGCGCATCAGTTCGAGATCGTCAGCAGCAAGTTGCTGACTCAGTTCTCCAATAACATCCGCAACAATTTCGGCTTCCTTAACCGTGCGGCGGAGGAGGGTGAGGGGGCAGCGGACAAACTGTTCGTTCAGGAAGGGCGCAAGGTGTTCCGTGAGGTGTGTCCGATGGTTGCTGAGCTGATCGGCCAGCACTTGCAAGAGAATGGTCTGCAGCCGAGCGATGTGAAGCGTTTCTGGTTGCATCAGGCCAACTTGAGCATGAATCACTTGATCGTCAAGAAGCTGGTTGGGCGGGATGTGGCTGAGGAAGATGCGCCGGTGATTCTGGATCGGTATGCCAATACCAGTTCGGCGGGGTCGGTGATTGCCCTGCACCTGTATCAGGATGATTTGCCTGTGGGGGCGGTGGGGGTGCTGAGTTCGTTTGGCGCTGGGTATTCGATTGGTAGTGTGATTTTGCGTAAGCGGTGATTTTTGGGGTTTGGGTTTTTTCTGGTTGCGGGGGTGGCGTTGAGTCACCTTTGCGGCCATTTTGTGGGGGTTAGCGCTGGTTTTGAGTTGAGTTCTTGGAATGTGAGCTTATCCGTTTTTTGGGGCGCTGCTACTGGCCCCTTCCGCCCTTACGGCGGGTCACTTTTTGGCAGACGCCCGGTGTGCCGGCCCAGCCAAAAGTAACCAAAAAGGTCTGCGCTCCACCATCCGGCCCTCCGCTGCGCTTCGGGTCCCTTCGCGCCGGCGCCTTCCGGGCCCGC
>NZ_JBICKL010000007.1:0-17261 GCF_043104195.1 Pseudomonas sp. xss_2 | reverse complement strand
ATACACCACGTGGGAGCGGGCTTGCCCCGCGATAGCGCCAGACCGGCCGCCAATGGCTTTGGCTGACCAGCCCAGCGTTGTGCATCAGATGCCTTAGAACGAAGCGTTAGCCAGCCCGTCCAGGTAACGCTCGACATCCAGTGCCGCCATGCAGCCAGCGCCGGCCGAGGTAATTGCCTGGCGATAAACGTGGTCTGCCACGTCGCCCGCGGCGAACACACCTTCAACGTTGGTCGCGGTAGCGTTGCCTTCACGGCCGCCATTGACCACCAGGTAGCCGTCCTTGAGGGTCAGCTGGCCTTCGAACAGCGAGGTGTTCGGGGTGTGGCCGATGGCGATGAACACGCCGTCAACCTTGATCTCGTCGCTGCTGCCGTCGTTGTTCTTCAGACGCGCACCGGTAACGCCCATGTTGTCGCCCAGGACTTCGTCCAGGGTGGCGTTGAGCTTGAGCTCGATCTTGCCTTCGGCCACACGGGCGTTGAGCTTGTCGACCAGGATCTTCTCGGCGCGGAAGGTTTCGCGGCGGTGCACCAGGGTGACCTTGCTGGCGATGTTGGCCAGGTACAGGGCTTCTTCGACAGCGGTGTTACCACCACCCACCACAGCGACCGGCTTGTTGCGATAGAAGAAGCCATCGCAGGTAGCGCAGGCAGAAACGCCCTTGCCCATGAAGGTCTCTTCCGACGGCAGGCCCAGGTAGCGAGCGCTGGCACCGGTGGCGACGATCAGTGCGTCACAGGTGTAGGTGCCGCTGTCGCCTTGCAGGGTGAACGGCTTGTTGGCGAGGTCTACGGCGTTGATGTGATCGAACACGATCTCGGTCTCGAAACGCTCGGCGTGCTCCTGCATGCGCTGCATCAGGGCTGGGCCGGTCAGGCCATGGGGGTCGCCCGGCCAGTTGTCGACTTCAGTGGTGGTGGTCAGCTGACCGCCAGCCTGCATGCCAGTGATCAGCAGCGGCTTGAGGTTGGCGCGTGCGGCATACACCGCGGCGCTGTAACCGGCAGGGCCGGAACCGAGGATGATCACGCGCGAATGACGTACTTCAGACATGTCGAACTCCTGTCGAGCGGGCCGCACGGGGTCGGCATCGATGTACCGGCGGCGGCAGCTGGAATAAAAAGGACCCACGCAGCACTTGGGGAAGGCTACAACGCGCAGGTCCGAAAACCGAAAGTTGAGCGCACTGTAGCGAGGTCGCAGAGATTAAGGAAATATCCTCCGACAATCCACCTTATAGAGAGGCTCTATCCAAGCGAAAAACCGATAGAAATTATCCACCTGCTTTTGTTACAGCCCGTTTCTCGGCGTCTGCCCGCCTTTCGTCGGCGCGGCAAACTCGGTAAGGTCAGCGCGTTTTTCTCTTTTGCGGAGCGTCTCGATGCAAGCCCCCGTCCTTTCCGGCCCCCAGTACCTGCGCGAAGGCCTGAAACTGGTCCTGAGCCCTAACCTGCGGCTGTTCGTGCTGCTGCCGCTGGCAATCAACCTGTTGCTGTTCGGCGCCTTGGTGTACTTCGCCGGACACCAATTCAGCCTGTGGGTCGATACGCTGATGCCGACCTTGCCGGACTGGCTGAGCTTTCTCACCTACATCCTCTGGCCGCTGTTCGTCGCCTTGCTGGTGTTGATGATTTTCTTCACCTTCACCTTGGTGGCCAACATCATCGCCGCGCCGTTCAACGGTTTTCTCGCTGAGAAGGTCGAGGTGGTGGTGCGCGGTGAGGACACCTTCCCGGCCTTCAGCTGGGGTGAGCTGATGGCCATGGTGCCGCGTACCTTCGGTCGGGAAATGCGCAAACTGGGTTATTTCCTGCCCCGTGCGCTCGGATTGTTCATCCTCTCGTTCATCCCGGTGGTGAACGTGATCGCCGCGCCGCTGTGGCTGATCTTCGGCGTATGGATGATGGCCATCCAGTACATCGACTACCCGGCCGACAACAACAAGATGAGCTGGCAGGACATGCTCGCCTGGCTGCGCCAAAAGCGCTGGCAGAGCATGGGCTTTGGTGGGATTACCTACCTGGCGTTGCTGATTCCTTTCGTCAACATCGTGATGATGCCCGCGGCGGTGGCCGGGGCCACCCTGTTCTGGGTGCGCGAGCGTAGCTGAAAAGCGTGGGGCTGCCTTGCGCAGCCCCTCGGCACCCGGATCAGTGGCTCAGTTGGCTGGAGAACTGGCCTACCACTTCCACCACCTTCTTCGCCCCATCCTGAATCTCGACGATCACATCCCCGGTCTCACCGGCCAAGCTCAGGCCTTGCTCGGCCTGGCGCTTGCTGGTGTCGATGATATCCACCGCGGCCTGGGCCAACTGCTCGTTCTGCTGCACCACCCGGGCGATCTCCTCGGTAGCGGTGCTGGTACGCGAAGCCAGTTGCCGTACTTCGTCGGCAACCACCGCAAACCCCCTGCCCTGCTCGCCGGCACGCGCGGCCTCGATGGCGGCGTTAAGCGCCAGCAGGTTGGTCTGCCCGGCGATGTCGCTGATGGTCTTGATGATCGAGCCGATCACCCGTGACTGGGTGTCCAGCGCCTGGATGCCCTCGGCGGCCTCTTGCATCGAGACTTCCAGACCGCGCATCACGCTGACCGTCTGCGTGACCACATCGGTCGCCTTACGCGCACTGGCGTCGGTGCCCACGGAGGTGGTGTAGGCAATGTCTGCGGCCTGCGCTACCGCCAATTCCTGATTGACCTGATCGGTGATGACCGTGGCGAACTTGACCACTTTGTACAGCACATCGTGGGCATCGATGATCGGGTTATAGGACGCTTCGAGCCAAACCACCCGGCCATGGGCATCGATACGCTTGAACCGGTCAGCCACGAACTCGCCACGGCGCAGCTTGTCCCAGAACGCCTGGTAACCGGCCGAGTTGGCTTCTTCCGGCTCGCAGAACAGCCGGTGGTGTTTGCCGCGCACCTGCTCCAGGCGATAACCCATGGTCTGTAGAAAGCGGTCGTTGGCGGTCAGCACCTGGCCGTCGAGGCTGAACTCGATCACCGCTGTGGAGCGCATCAACGCCTTGATCAGGCTTTCGTGTTCGCGGGAGGTTTCGATGGTGCGGGTCAGGTCGCTGGAATGCAGGCTGAAATACTTGATCCGCCCGTCGCTACCTTTGACCGGCTGCAGAATCGAGCGCAACCAGGCCTCCTCGCCATTGCCGCGCAGCAGACGGAAGGCGCCATTGAGGTGCTCGCCTCGGGTGATGGCGCTGTTCATGCGCTGATAGAAATCGAGCTTCTTCACATGGGCCGGCACGATCTCTTCGATGTTGCGTCCGATCAGTTGCTCGGCGCGATAGAGCATTTCCTGCTCAAAGTTGCTATTGACCGTTTCGATGCGCCCCTGGGGGTCGAGCTGCAGCACCAGCATCTCGCTGTCGAGGCTGCTTTTGACCTGCTCCATCGACAGCAGCTCTTCACGCAACTGCTGGATTTCTTGCTTGAGTTTGTTGTTGAACATTACCGCACTCCTGGAGCGCAAACGGCCATTCGAATGCATCTGCATCGGCTGGATCGGCAACCTTCTTGAGTGCGCTGCAAGGAAATATTCATACAAGCGAAACAGCCGGAAATCAGCCGTCATCTGCCCGTCACAACGCCGTCACTTAACCGCAACGGCGCGCGCGGAAACTTTTTGTCATGAATACACCGAGCCTGCGCATCACCCTGGTCAGCGAAACCTTTCCACCCGAGATCAACGGCGTGGCCAACACCCTTGGCCGGCTGAGCGACGGCTTGCGCCAACGCGGGCATCAGGTAGAGATCATCCGCCCGCGCCAGGCCGATGACCCCGCGGCACAGGACGACGACAACCTGCTGCTGTGCAAGGGCTGGCCGCTGCCGGGTTATCCGGGCTTGCAGTGGGGCGGCGTCTCGGTGCACAAGCTGTGGCGGCGTTGGCGCCGGCAGCGGCCGGACGTGTTGTACATCGCCACCGAAGGGCCGCTCGGGCTGAGCGCCCTGCGTGCCGCGCGGCGACTGGGGATCGCTGTAGTCAGCGGCTTTCACACCAACTTTGCGCAATATGCCGGGCAATACGGGTTGGGTCTGCTGGCGCGGCTGCTGACCCACTACCTGCGCTGGTTCCACCGGCGCACGGCAACCACGCTGGTGCCGAGCATCAGCCAGCGCCTGGAGCTGGAGCGGCGGGGGTTCGTGGGCGTGGCGCTAATGGCGCGCGGCGTCGATGCCTGCTTGTTCAATCCGGCCCGGCGCAGTCAGGCGCTGCGCGAGCAGTGGGGGTTGGCGCCGGACGACGTCGCCGTGCTGCATGTCGGGCGGCTGGCGGCAGAGAAAAACCTCTCCCTGTTGCGCCCGTGCATGGAGGCGCTACAACGCACTTATCCACAGCGGCGCCTGCGTTTGATCATGGTTGGCGACGGCCCACAACGCGCCAGCCTGGAGCAGCAGTTGCCCGATGCGGTGTTTTGCGGGGCTCAACGGGGTGAGGTGCTGGCCGAGCACTATGCCAGCGGCGACTTGTTTCTATTCCCGAGCCTCACCGAGACTTTCGGCAATGTGGTCCTCGAAGCGCTGGCCTCAGGCTTGGCCGTGGTCGCCTACGACGAAGCCGCTGCCGCCCAGCACATCCGCCACGGCCATAGCGGTGCGCTGGCCATGCCGGGTGACCAGGCAGCGTTCATCGATGCCGCTTGCTGGCTGCTGGAAGAAAACGAGACCCTGCGCCGGGTCCGCCTCAATGCCCGCCAGCACGCTAGCCGCCAGGGCTGGCCGGCGATTGTCGAGCAGTTCGAGGGGTATCTGAGTAGCGCCTCTCGTCAGCCCACTCTGCCTGCCAACATCGGCACTGCCTCTGCCATGGCCATCAAACCAGGCTCGACAGCGCCTCGCGGCTGAACGGCAGCACCTCCTGTTCACGCCCCTCGCGGACTTTCTGTGCCCACTGCGGGTCGACCAACAGCGCGCGCCCTACCGCCACCAGGTCGAACTCCTGATCATCCAAGCGGCGCAGTAGCCCTTCCAGGCTGGCGGGCTTGGCCACCTTGTCGGTGTCGACCATGAACTGCAGGAACTCGCCATCCAGGCCAACACTGCCAACGGTGATGGTGGGCTTGCCGGTGAGCTTGCGGGTCCAGCCGGCCAGGTTCAGCGCCGAGCCTGGGAATTCAGGCTCCCAGAAGCGGCGGGTCGAGCAATGGAAGATATCCACACCGGCGTCGGCCAGGGGCTTGAGGAAGGCGGCCAGGGCCTCAGGCGTTTCTACCAGGCGGGCGCTGTAGTCCTGCTGCTTCCACTGGGAGAATCGCAGGATGATCGGGAAGTGCGGCCCTACCGCCGCGCGCACGGCCTGGATCAGTTCAATGGCAAAGCGCGAACGCGCGGCCAGATCACCGCCATATTCATCATCACGCTGGTTGCTGGCTTGCCAGAAGAACTGGTCGATCAGGTAGCCGTGGGCGCCATGGATCTCGACCCCATCCATGCCGATGGCCTGGGCATCCCGCGCAGCCTGGGCGAACGCAGCGATCACCTCCTGGATATCGGCGTGACTCATCTCATGGACCAGGACCTTGTCGTCCTTGCGCTTGCCGCTGGGCCCATAGCCTGGCACCGCTGCATCTGGCTCAGTGCCCAGGCGGCGCACGCTGCCCACGTGCCATAGCTGCGGCACGATGCGCCCGCCTTCAGCGTGGACGGCGTCGACCACCCGCTTCCAGCCGGCCAGGGCATCCTCACCATGAAAGCGCGGCACGTTGGGGTAACCGTTGGCCGCCTTGTGATCGACCGTGGTGCCTTCGGTGATGATCAGGCCAACCCCAGCAGCGGCGCGGCGACGGTAGTACTCGACCACGCCGTCATGCGGCACACCGCCGGGGCTGAAGGTGCGGGTCATAGGGGCCATGACCAACCGGCTCGGCAGCTCGAGGGCGCCCAGGGTAAAGGGTTGGAACAGCGGGTTGGTGGACATCGGGCGCTCCCATAGGTGAGAAATTCACCTGAGCTTAGGGGGCGCCAGATGGCCGGCACAGCACTATTGATTAGAGTGATCGGGGGCTATCGAAGTGTCTGTGATGGCTGTTGTAGCCAGTAGTCACTCTGATGGCGCCCCCAGGGCGATTAGCCCAAGGCTTTTTCGATCGCCTGCACCACCGTCGGATCATCCGGTGCAGTGCGCGGGGCAAACCGAGCCAGTACGCGGCCGTCCTTGCCCACCAGGAACTTCTCGAAATTCCAGCTGATATCCCCCGGGTACTCAGCCCCCTCGCCCGCCAGCAGGCGGTACAACGAATGGCGCTGCGGGCCATTGACCTCAAGCTTGCCACTCAGAGGAAAGCTCACGCCGTAGTTGAGGCTGCAGAAGTCCTGAATCTCTTTCTCGCTGCCAGGCTCCTGGCCGGCGAACTGGTTACAGGGCAGGCCCAAGACACTGAAGCCCTTGCCCTTGAACTGCTGGTGCAACGTCTCCAGCGAAGCGTACTGCGGCGTCAGACCACACTTGGAGGCGACATTGACCACCAGCACCACCTGGCCCTTGAACGGTGCAAGGGGCAGGTCCTTGCCGTCCAACGCCTTCAACGTCAGGTCGTGAAATGCACTCATGATGTAATCCCCTCTCGGTTCCCGGTTGTCGCTGGGGCGAATTGCGCCCACTAAAAAGGCGCGCGGGCAAACCGTCAACCCTCCCATGGAGGGCAAGTACGGCTTGCCCGAGCGCCTGGCGACTCTCTGAGCTTAGCGCAGAAAATCAGTGGTGATGGCCACCTTCGCCGTGGATGTGGCGATGAGCGATTTCTTCTTCGCTGGCATCACGCACATCGACAACCTTGACCTTGAAGTTCAGGCGCTGGCCAGCCAGCGGGTGGTTGCCGTCGACAGTGACGTCATCGCCGTCCAGGTCGCGGATGGTGACGATCTGCATCTGGCCGTCCGGAGCGGAAGCGTGGAACTGCATGCCCACTTCCAGCTCGTCGACGCCTTCGAACATGCTGCGATTCAGGGTGCTGACCAGCTCGGCCAGGTATTCGCCGTAAGCCTCTTCTGGCTCGACGGCAACTTCCAGTTCGTCACCGACGTTCTTGCCTTCCAGGGCTTTTTCCAGGCCTGGGATGATGTTGCCAGCACCGTGCAGGTAAACCAGCGGCGCGCCGCCGGCGGAGCTGTCAATGACCTCCCCGGCGTCGTTGGTCAGGGTATAGTCGATGGAGACAGCCTTGTTGGCGGCGATCGGCATGGGGGCGAGACCTTTTGCAAAAGAATGTAGAGCGGACAAGTGTAACCAAGGCATCGCCCGATTGCGAACGCACCGCCCACGATGGGCGACCCGTCAGTCGGGTTACAGGCTTTCATCAGGACGAAGAAGGCCACTGGGTAGTCGATCTGTCCTGCGGCCACACCCAGCACCTGCGCCACCAACCGCCGTGGCAGGCCCGGCCCTGGGTGCTCGATGCAGCGCTGCGCGAACAGCGCATCGGCCAGCTATTCGATTGTGGCTGGTGCGCGCAAGGGGCCGATAGCGATACCCTTGGCGATTGATCCCTTGCACCGCTTATCTCGAGAAGCACGCATGCAAACATTTTTCATTGCGCCAACCGACTTTGGCGTCGGCCTGACCTCCATCAGCCTAGGCCTGGTTCGCGCCCTGGAGCGCGGCGGGCTGAAGGTTGGTTTTTTCAAGCCGATCGCCCAGCCCCATCCCGGTGACACCGGCCCGGAACGCTCCACCGAACTGATCGCCCGCACCCATGGCCTGAGGCCGCCGACGCCGCTGAGCCTGGCGCATGTCGAGCGCATGCTCGGCGACGGCCAGCTGGACGAGCTGCTCGAAGAAATCATCCGCCTCTATCAACAGGCCTGCGTCGGCAACGATGTGGTGGTGGTAGAAGGCATGGTGCCGACTCGCCACGCCAGCTACGCGGCGCGGGTCAACTTGCACCTGGCCAAGAGCCTGGACGCCGAGGTCATTCTGGTCTCAGCGCCAGAAAACGAGGTGCTCAGCGAATTGTCTGGCCGGGTGGAATTGCAGGCCCAGCTGTTCGGCGGCCCCCGCGACCCGAAAGTGCTGGGGGTGATCCTCAACAAGGTGCGCACCGAGGAAAGCATGGCCGAGTTCGCCAGCCGCCTGCGCGAGCACTCGCCGCTGTTGCGCGGTAACGACTTCCGCCTGCTGGGCTGTATCCCCTACCAGCCTGAGCTCAACGCCCCACGCACCCGTGATGTGGCCGAGCTGCTCGGCGCACAAGTACTCAATGCCGGCGATTACGAACAACGGCGGATGAACACCATCATCATCTGCGCCCGCACAGTGGCCAACACTGTGCCGCTGCTCAAACCCGGCACCTTGGTGGTGACGCCTGGCGATCGCGACGACATCATCCTTGCCGTGAGCCTGGCAGCGATCAATGGCGTGCCCCTGGCTGGCCTGTTGCTGACCAGCGACAGCAAGCCAGACCCACGGATCCTCGGCTTGTGTCGCGGGGCGTTGCAGGCAGGCTTGCCGATCTTGTCGGTGAGCACCGGCTCCTATGACACTGCCAACCAGCTCAATTCGCTGAACCGCGAAATCCCGGTAGATGACCGCGAACGCGCCGAATTCATCACCGACTTCGTTGCCAGCCAGTTGGATGCGGCCTGGCTGCATCAGCGTTGCGGCACGCCGCGCGAACTGCGCCTGTCTCC
The DNA here is from genome assembly GCF_043104195.1 of Pseudomonas sp. xss_2. Lineage (NCBI taxonomy): Bacteria > Pseudomonadati > Pseudomonadota > Gammaproteobacteria > Pseudomonadales > Pseudomonadaceae > Pseudomonas > Pseudomonas sp. xss_2. The sequence goes on along the minus strand of NZ_JBICKL010000007.1, from coordinate 8,614 downwards.
GGCAGTATTCCGCTATCAGTTGATCGAGCGGGCCCAGCAAGCCAACAAACGCATCGTCCTGCCCGAGGGTGCCGAACCGCTGCTGGTACAGGCCGCGGCTATCTGCCAAGCGCGAGGCATTGCCCGCTGCGTGCTGCTGGCCAAGCCTGAAGACGTCGAAGCCGTGGCCCGTGCCCAGGGCATCACCCTGCCGCCAGACCTGGAAGTGCTCGACCCCGACCTGATTCGTGGGCGCTATGTCGAACCGATGGTCGACCTGCGCAAGAGCAAGAACCTTAACGCGCCGATGGCCGAGCAGCAGCTCGAAGACCCGGTGGTGATCGGCACCATGATGCTGGCCCTGGATGAGGTCGATGGCCTGGTGTCGGGCCTGGTCCACTCCACGGCCAATACCATTCGCCCAGCCTTGCAGCTGATCAAGACCGCGCCAGGCAGCAGCCTGGTGTCGTCGGTGTTCTTCATGCTGTTCCCCGAGCAGGTGCTGGTGTACGGCGATTGCGTGATGAACCCGCACCCCAGTGCCGCTGAGCTGGCCGAGATCGCCCGGCAGAGCGCCGAGTCGGCCGAGGCCTTTGGCATTGCGCCACGGGTAGCGATGATCAGCTATTCCAGCGATTCGGCCAGTGACGAGGAAGTAGAGAAAGTGCGCGAGGCCACTCGCCTGGCGCAGCAGGCAGAGCATGACCTGCTGATCGACGGCCCGTTGCAGTACGACGCCGCCGCCAACCCCGAGATCGCCCGCCAACTGGCGCCACATAGCCCAGTAGCCGGGCGCGCCACGGTGTTCGTGTTCCCGGACTTGAACACCGGCAACACCACCCACAAAGCAGTGCAGCGCAGTACTGACGGGGTCAGCCTTGGACCGATGCTGCAAGGCCTGCGCAAGCCGGTCAATGACTTGCCGCGCGGGGCGCAGGTCGACGATATCGTCCACACCATCGCGCTCACCGCCATTCAGGCGAGCAGAACGCCCTGAAAAGAAAAAGGGCAAGCCGACTGGCTTGCCCTTCTCTTCACCGCGTACAGCTTACGGGTACTGTTGTACCTGGCCTTGCTGCTCGTATTGCTGGCCAGGAATCGGCTTGAGGTTGACTTCAACCCGGCGATTCTGCGCACGGCCATTGGCATCGGCGTTGCTGGCGATTGGCTGGTCTGGACCCAGTCCACGCACCGACACCCGCGATGGATCGACACCTTGGGACGTCAGGTAGGTGCTGACCGCCTGGGCGCGACGCTGGGACAGGTCCATGTTGTGCTGGCGGCTGCCGGTGCTGTCGGTGAAGCCAACAACTTCAATCGTGTTCTGGTTGAACTGCTTGAACGAGCCGGCCAGGTTGTTCAGCGGCGAGTAGAAGCTTGGCGAGATGTTCGCCGAGTCGGTGGCGAAGGTGATGTTGCCTGGCATGATCAGTTTGATCTGGTCACCCTGACGCTGCACTTCGACGCCGGTATTGGCCATGCTCGCGCGCAGCGCGGCTTCCTGCTTGTCGGCGTAGTAGCCGTAGCCCGCTGCGGCAGCGCCAACCGCAGCAGCGCCGATCAGTGCGCCCTTGCCACGGTTGTTGTGGTCGATGGCGGCGCCGGCCACGGCGCCGGCCAGTGCGCCCAGGCCGCCGTACTTGGCGGTCTTGCTCATGCCCGAGGAGCCCTGCGCCTGACCCTGGTTGTCGTAAGGGTTCTGGCTTACGCAGCCCGACATCAGGGCAGCGGCGGTAGCGACGATAATCAGACGACGCATGGTGAACATGGAAAGCTCCTACTGAAATTCAAGTGTGCAGTGATCTTGAATGGATCTATGCCAGCCTTGGATTACAGCGAAGCGGAAAAATTCCATGAAATTTCAAGCGCGCACGAACGGGTTCTCGCGCATCTCATCGCCGAGGCGGGTGTCCGGGCCATGCCCGGTCACCACCACAGCCTCTTCATCCAGGCGGTACAAGCGATCCTTGATCGAACGAACGATAGCCCGCTGATCGCCGCCCCACAAATCGGTGCGACCGATACCCCGGCGGAACAGGGTGTCGCCGGCGATCAGCAGCTTGGCATCGGCAAACCAGAAACTCATCGAACCAGGCGTGTGCCCTGGGGTGTGCAGGGCGACGCCGCAGCCGCAGGCCAGCTCTTGGTCATCGGCCAACCAGTGATCGGGCGGCGGCACCGGGGTATAGGGCACGCCGAACATCTGGCACTGCATGGGCAGGTTGTCCCACAGTGGCTGGTCGTCCTTGTGCAGGTGGAGGGTCGCGCCGGTCAGCTCCTTGAGCTTACCGGACGCCAGGAAGTGATCGAAGTGGGCATGGGTGTGGATGATGCTCACCAAGGTCAGTCCGTGGGCTTGCAGGCGGGCGAGAATTTTTTCCGGGTCACCGCCCGGGTCGACGACGATGGCCTTCTTGCTAACTGGGTCGCCGATCAGGGTGCAGTTACATTGCAAGGGGCCGACGGGGAAGGTTTCGCGGATGAGGGCGGTGGGGGCGTCATTCATCTAGGTCTACCAAATTGCCTTCATTCAAGAGTAATCGAACAGCGTTTGCACTCGCGCCAAGGCCTCTTCGATTATCGCCTCGGGCACGGTTTCTATCCGCTTTGCACTTCTGGCTTCAAGGTCCACGACACGCAGCTGGTTACATAGGACCACACCCTGTGTCTGTGTTCCTGCGCCACTGAGCGTGACGGCAAATCCAGCGTGTCGTGCGTATTGGCCGCCTTGAGTGATCGGAACAATCACCGCCAGGCCTGAAGTATTGAACGCCCCAGGCGTCAGGATCAGGGCCGGCCGGGCCGCGCCCTGCTGCTCACGGCCAACGGTAGGGTCGAGGTTGATCCGCACGATATCGCCTCTGGCGAACTTACCTCGCCTCACACTTCTTTCCCCACTGGCCGCATGGCATTCCATGCCGCCAACTCCTCGGTCTCGGGTGCCTCAAGGTCACATTGGGCCATCAACTCTTCAAGCTTGTACCTGGGTTTGGACCTGACAGGTTTGAGTACCATCGACTCGCCCGCGGTATCGAGGCTCATCTTGGAGCCGATACCCAAGCGCATCTGCTTTAGCACAGCCGCTGGCAAGCGGATGGCAGCACTGTTACCCCACTGCAGTATCTTGACTTCCATAAGTATCTCCAAAGGTAGATACATAGTAGAAACCCTCCGAATGATTGCAAGCTGTTTGTAGAAACACCGTATCTACATTGTCATTCGCAAGGCTTTCTTTGAAGCCCAAAAAGCTTGAACCAGACCGATCCTACAAATCGCTGAGAAGCGCTGTCAGATTCAAGGCAGGTACAAGCGGAACAACCCACCGCCCAACGCGCCGCCATTGGCAATCTCGATCCGCCCACTGAGCCCATCGCGCTCATGCAACGCCGCGATCCGCGCAGCGAAGTACAAGCCCAAGCCGGTGCTGCCCGTGCTCGAATCAATCCCTTGTACGTAGTCCTGTTGGCGCTCGAGCATGCGCTCGGGATAACCCGGCCCGTCATCGTTGACACTGATGATCAACTGCTCGCCCTCTTCCTCGATGCTGATCAGCAAGGCGTGGCCGGCATAGCGGATGGCGTTGGTCAGCACATTGCCCACCACCGAGGCGACCAGCTCGCGGTCGAAGAAACCCAGCGGGTTGTCCGTTTCGATGCGCCAGGTGGCGAGGATGTCGCGCTGCTTGAGCACCTCTTGCTGTGCGGCGAGCTGGGCTTCGATGAAGTCTTCCAGCTCGTGGTAGTCCGGGCAGATCGGCAACTGGTTGACGCCCAGTTTGTACAGCCCAAGCATTTGCACCAGCATGCCGTTGAGGTGACGTAACTCATGTTCTATCACCCCCTGCTCACTGCCCTCGCGCTGCGCCTCGGGCAGACGCGCCAGCCATTGCGAGTGGGCCTGGATCAGGGCCGACAGCGAGTTCTTCATGTCATGCACGGTGGAGGCGATCACCGTGGAAAAATCCAGCCCCTGATTGTCCTGGTTCATGCGCCAAAGACCCGGATATGCAATTTGCGGTAACGATCATAACGGCTATCACTGGCGGGAATGCCAGCCACCCGCTGCAGGCAGTCGCGACATTCCTGCATCAGCGTTGGCGAAGGGCTTTCACCGGCGATACGCAACAACGCCTGGGCGGTGTTGAGGGCAATGCTGATGTTCTTCGGCTGCAGCGACAGGGCCCGGCGGAACATCTCCAGCGCCTCGTTGAGCTGGCCGCCCTGGTAGCTGCGCACGCCCTGGCGGTTGAGGTCGACCGCCTCGGTGACCGCGCCGAGCACGGTGGGGTCATCGGTGAGCTTGGCAACGCTCTGCATGACCTTGGGGTCGTCGCCGTAGGTTTCCACGCAGCCCTTGAGAATGCCGCTGCCCGCCGACTCCTGGCCGAGCTGTTGCAGTTGCTTGGCCACCGTTAGCGCCGCTTCCACCGAGAAGAACTGATCCATCTTGTCCAGGCGTTGCATGGCCTGCTCGGTAAGTTTCGCCGCAGTTTCGGCATCACCGGCCTGTTGCAGACTGGCCGCCTTCATCAGCCGGGCCCGTACTTGCAGCCCTTGGTCGTCGCCATTTTCCTTGGCCACTTCGCTCAGCACCGTGTTGATCTCGACCCGGGTGCGCGCATCCAGGCCAAAGCCTGCGTTCTTGCTCATCAAGGCCTGGGCCAGGCCAAGGTTGGTTTCGGCGTCTTTGTAGCGCGAGCTCTGCCCCTGGTTGACCGCATGCCGGTAGGCCTTGGAGGCACTTTCGAAATCTTCGTTATCCAGCGCCAGCTTGCCCAGTGCGGCCTGTCGGCGCACGGCCAGGGGCGAGAGGCGCACGGCCTCTTCAAGCATGTGCTGGGCGCGCTTGGTTTCGCCCTGGGCCACCAGCACCTCGGCCATGCCATCGTAGAGGCTGGGCATGATCGGGAAGGCCTTGAGCGCCTGCTCGTACACCCCTTGCGCCTGGGCATGCTGGCCGCGCTTGTGCAGCACGCTGCCGAGCATCGAATAGACCCATGGCTGAGGGCGGCTGGCGAGGATCGACTTGAGGAATTTTTCCAGTTCGTCAAAACGCCCCAGATCGCGCAGGGCATCGGCCCGGTAGCGCAAGCACAGCGGTGCAAAGCGTGGATCTTGCTTGCACAGCGCGGCGCAGGCCGCCAATACCTCGGCCGGTCGGGCGCGGTCGAGCGCCTGCAGGATGGGCTTGAGCAAGGTCTTGCGCTGCACCAGCTTTTCCAAGCGCTGGGCCAGGCCGACGCGGTTGAATGGCTTGGTCAGGTAGGCATCGGGCTCATGCTCGAGGGCACTGAGGACGATGGCCTGGCTACTCTCGGCGGTGACCATGATGAACACGCATTCATGGCTGATCAGCTTGTCGAGGATCAGGTCCTCGAGCACCTGCTGGCCGTTCTTCTTGCCATCCCCCAGATGGAAATCCTGAAGCACGAAGTCGTAGCGCTTCTGCGCACACATGCGCAGCGCCTGCTCGCCGCTGTCGGCGGTGTCCACGTCACGCACGCCCAGCTCACGGAGCATGGAGCGGGTAGAGGTGCGAAAGTCGGTGAAGTCGTCGACGATCAGAAAGCTTTTTTGCCCGTACTGCAGCATCAACACGACCTGTCTTGGGAGTAGTTGGAAAATGGCGTGCGGCGATGCATGCCGCCGATTCGGTTATCGGCAGCAGGGCAAGAAAGATGAGCCCGGAAACAGCGGCGCCAGCAATAATGGCCTTGAGCCACTATTGTAGCCAGCAATCCCCCCCAGCAGCCACTACGCCAGTAGGCCTAGCGACTTGGCCTTGGCCACCGCCTGGGTGCGCCGCTCGACGCCGAGCTTGCTGTTGATGTGGCTGGCGTGGGTCTTGACCGTATGCAGCGAAATGAACAACCGTTCGCTGATCTGCTGATTGGAGCAGCCTTGGGCGATCAGCTCCAGCACCGCCAGCTCACGCCCGCTTAGCGCTTCATTGCTGGCATTGCTGACTGGCAGCTGCGGCAAGCGCGCCAGCAAGGCGACTTGAGTGGCGCAGGCGGCGCGCACCGACAGGTGTTCGCGTAACCAGTGGGGGTGCGCTTCGATCAGCTTCTGGAAAGGCTGCAACGCGCCCCCTTGAGCCGCCTCCAGGGCTTTGGGCAGCAGGCTGACGGCCTGCTGGTCGCGCCCTTGCGCCAGCAGTAACGCGATCCACTGGCACAAGGCACTGACCAGCAACATGTGCCCGCCGCTGGCCTGCCCCCGCTCAACCAAACCGCGCAGGCGCGCGGCGGCGTCTTCGGGGCGCCCGAGCACCCGTTCGAGCAGGGCCTGCTGCAATTCGATGTGCAGCGGCAGTAGCGGATGAAACTCTGGCGCAGCCGCTGGCTGCTCGCCGCCGTAGGTCTGGCCCAGGCGCAGCAACCAGGATTCGGCAAGGTCGGTACGGCCCTGGGCCAACCACAGCTCGCACTTCACCAGGGTGATCATGGCCAGGTAGAAAATCGGTGGCACATCCCAGATGTGCATCAAGCGCTCGGCCTCAGCCAGTTCCGCGAAGGCCTCGGCGAAGTGGCCCTCGCGACCTTCCAGCGAGGCGATCGCGCAGTGGCCGATCAGCACACTGATGTCGCGGCAGGCACGTGCTTCGCTAAGCCCTGCGCGCAGGCGGGCGCGACCTTGGGCCGGCTGTAGGTGGGTGGCCAGCAGGTAGCCTTCGTACAGGGTCAGCCGGGCACGCACGGCGTACAGTCGCTGCGCTGACAGCCCTTGCAAGCGCTGCAAGCCTTGACGCACCTCGTCCAGGGCTCGCTCTACTTCGCCACGGGCATGCAGCACGCGCGCCCGGTCGTAATGGGCCAAGGCTTCGAACAATGGGTTGCCGACCCGTTGCGCCAACTCCAGGGCCTCGCGATTCCAGCCGCGCGCACGCCAGAAGTCGGCGTCGGCAATGGCCAGGTTGGACAAGGTCGAAAGGCACACCAAGCGTTGCCCATAGCGCTTGTTCGGCAGGCTGTGCAGGGCTTCGCCGCAGTAGGCCAAGGTGCGCTCGCGATCGCCGCGACCGCGAGCGATCACCCCGCTCAAGGCCAGCCACTGGGCCAGCATGGACTTTTGCGCAGTCGCCGACGGCGCTGGCAGGAAGCGGCTCAAGTGCGCGGCCAGCTCCTCGGCGGCGTCCAGCTGACAAGCCAGGCCCAAGGCCCAGCTGTAGAGCACGATCAAGCGTGGCGTGCTGATCAGCAGGCTGTCGGGCAGGTCCATTTTCCAGCGCAGCAACATGCCGACATTCTGCTCGGCCAGCAGCTGCTCCTCAGACAGGCTCTGCACCAGGTCGGCGGCCACATTCAGATGGCCAGCACGCAAAGCCTGCTCTACTGCTTCATCGAGCAAGCCCTGGCGCTCGAACCAGCGACAGGCGCGCAGGTGCAGATCTCCTAGTGGCTCGCGGGCCTCGCGGCTGCGCAGCAGGTCGGAAAACAGGTGGTGGTAGCGATACCAGTGGCCGTGTTCGTCCAGCGGCACCAGAAACACCTGATGGGCTTGCAGATACCGCAGGATGTCCGCGCTGTCCTGGCGCTCGCGCAGGGCATCGCACAGTTCGGCGCAGAAGCGCTCCTGGCAGGCCGTCTCGTAGAGAAACGCCTGCACGTCGGCTGGCAGGATATCGATGACTTCTTCAAGCAGGTAATCGCGAATCAGCCCTTCGCCCCCGTGCAGGGCCTGGGGCAAGGCATGCTCGTCCCCCGACTCGCTGGCCGCCAGTTGCCAGAACCGCAAGCCTGCCACCCAGCCATCGCTGCGCTGGATCAGGTTGTCCAGCGCCTGGCCACGCAGGCCGGTGGGTTGTCGACCAATAACCGCCAGTGCTTCCTCGGGGGTCAGGCGCAGGTCCTGCTCGTTCAGCTCGGTCAACTGGCGCGACAGGCGCAAACGCGCCAGGTGCCAGTCGGGGCGCTGGCGACTGGTGATCATCAGCACCAGGCCACCTGGCAGGTGGTTGAGGAAGAATTGCAGACAGCGGTCCAGAACCGGTCCCTGGGCCAGGTGATAGTCGTCCAGTACCAGCAGCAATGGGCTATCGGCTTGCAGGTAGAGCGCAAGCTCATCGAGCAAACCATCGAGCCACTCTTCGAACGCGAACGGTTGATGGCGCTGACGCATCTTCAACAGCCCCATGGCCTGGCCACCGAGTGCCGGGCAGAACTGCTGCAGGCCTTCAAGCAAGCGCTCGAGGAAGCGGCCAGGATCGGCATCACGCTGGCTCAGCCCCAACCAGAGACTGCGCCAGTGCCCGGGCAGGCCCTGGCAGAATTCGATGGCCAGCGAGCTTTTGCCAAAACCTGCCGGGGCGTTGACCAGCAACAGGCGTCCGCCCAGCCCGGCTTGCAGGCGCTGACACAGGCGATCACGCGGGACGTGGCCGTCCGGCAACGGTGGCCGGAAGAAACGCCCGTCCAGCAGGCCTATGGCCTGACTGGCGAATCCATGCATACGGGACAAATCTGTCATGGCCGGCTCGTTCTAATTGGAAGACTTCGGCGGTACGGATTGTTGCGAGACTAGCGGGTATCGCAGCGTATTTGAAGATGATGGGGACGGATGTCGTGAAAAAGACTACGACAAAAAGAAACAGTACGGATTGATTGGGATTACGTGCCTGAGGTATTTGGGCTGGT
>NZ_JBICKL010000079.1:0-14755 GCF_043104195.1 Pseudomonas sp. xss_2 | reverse complement strand
GCCCCGCGATGAGGCCCGAACTGATACAGCAAAGGAACAAGTCATCACCTGCAGACTCCATAGAAAGCAGCCAGACTGTGCAAACGACTTTTTTGGAAGTACCCGCCATGTTCACCAGCCTGCTGATCTTCCTGCTGACCCTCACCGCCATGGAAGCGGTGGCCTACCTCGCCCACAAGTACATCATGCATGGCTTCGGTTGGGCCTGGCATCGCTCGCACCATGAGCCACGCCAAGGCTGGTTCGAAAAGAACGATCTGTACGCGCTGGTGTTCGCCAGCCTGGCCATCGTGCTGATCGCCCTGGGCAACCTCGGCTGGTATCCGCTGCAATGGATCGGCGCTGGCATGACGGCCTATGGCGCCTTGTACTTCATCGCCCACGATGGCCTGGTGCATCACCGCTGGCCGCTGCGCCTGGTGCCACGCCGGGGCTACCTCAAGCGCTTGTACCAGGCGCACCTGATGCACCATACGGTGCAGGGCAGGCAAGGCTGCGTATCGTTCGGTTTTCTCTACGCGCCGCCTATCGACCGTCTGCGGGCACAGTTGCGGGCGCGTCATGGCGGGCCGCTGCGGGCGTCGAGTGAGGCCGCGCCCACAGCCCAGGGTCGCGTGCTGGGTAACGACGCAGGCGGCAACTGAGGGCGCGCCACAGGCCGCCAGCGACAGCGCGCAGTTTCTCCCATTTCGAAGTCGACAGCCGGCCATCCCAGGCATCGGCACCTGCCTTGCGCACCTTTAGCCCGATCTGCCGATACACCAGCGCCGCCGTCGCCACTGCCCACGCCGAGCGCCAGGGCAGTGCCGGTAACCCGGCCTGGGCACTGAGGTAGTAAGGCTCGGCGTGATCGACCAGGCGTTGCGCCAGTTGCGCCAACCTGCGGCGATAGCGCTTATCGGTCAGCCTGTCGCCAGGGATGGCGAGCTCCTCCAGCCACTGCTCAGGCAGGTAGCAGCGCCCGACCTGGGCATCGGCGACGATGTCGCGGGCGATGTTGGTCAATTGCATGGCCAGGCCCAAGTCGCAGGCGCGGTCGAGCACTGCCGGGTCACGCACGCCCATCACCCGCGCCATCATCAGGCCCACCACCCCGGCTACGTGGTAGCAGTAGCCCAATGTCTCGTCCAGGCTGCGGTAATGCTCGCCGGCAACGTCCTGGGCGAAGCCGGCCAGCAGGTCGAATGCCTCCTGGCGCGGGATGCCATGTTGCCTGGCAACTTCACGCAAGGCGGCGAATGCCGGCTGCTCAAGCGGGGCACCGCGACAGGCGGCGTCGGTCTGCACTTGCAGCTCCAGCAGGCATTGCAGGGCCAGCGCTGGAGCTTGCACGCTAGCCCCGTGGCCGGCCTGTTGGCCGTCGATGACATCGTCGCAGTGCCGACACCAGGCGTATAGCAGCATCGCACTGCGGCGGGTGTTGGCGTCGAACAAGCGCGCGGCGGCGGCGAAACTCTTTGAGCCGACGGCGATACTGCGTTCGGCGTGGGCGAGTAAGGGGTCGTGGCTCATCGGTGCAGATCCTCCAGCATCAGCCCAGCGGTGGCCTTGGCCGAGGCAATCACCCCAGGCACGCCGGCGCCAGGGTGGGTGCCGGCACCCACCAGATACAAGTTGCTCAACTGCGCATCGCGATTATGCGGGCGGAACCAGGCACTCTGGGTGAGGATCGGCTCCAGGGAAAACGCCGAGCCCACGTGCGCATTGAGCTGGTTACGAAAATCCAGCGGGCTGAAGGTGCGGCAGGTCACCAGTGACTCGCGCAGCCCCGGCATGTAGTAGCGCTGCAGATAGGCCAGGATCCGATCACGGTAGCGTGGGCCCTCCCGCTCCCAGTCGACCGGCGCGTTGCCCAGGTGTGGCACCGGTGCCAGCACGTAGTGACTGGAGCAACCCGGCGGCGCCAGGCTGGGGTCGGTGGCGCAGGGGCTATGCAGGTAGAGCGAAAAGTCCTCGGCCAGCTCCGGCCCGCTGAAAATTTCATCGATCAGCGCCTGATAGCGCGGCCCGAAGCACACGGTGTGATGGCGCAGCTGTGGCTGCGGACGGTTCAGGCCAAAGTGCACGACAAACAGCGAGTTGCTAAAGCGTTTGCCCTTGAGCCTTCGGCCCTCCTGCTGACCACGCGGATGCGCGCCGAGCAGCTCGGCGTAGGTGTGTACCACATCGGCATTGGAGGCCACGGCATCAGCCTGCCAGTGCCGACCATCGTGGCTGCGGGCACCGGTGAGGCGGCCAGCTTGGACGTCGAAAGCGGCGACGTCGGCATTCAACTCCAAGGTGCCGCCCAGGTCTAGGAACAGTTTCACCAGCCCCTGCACCAGGGCGCCGGTGCCACCGCGTGCAAACCACACCCCCCACTGCCGCTCCAGGGCATGGATCAGGCTGTAGATCGAAGAGGTAGCGAACGGGTTGCCGCCCACCAGCAGGGCATGGAATGACAAGGCCTGACGCAGCCTGTCGTTACCCACGAAGCGTGCCACCATGGCATACACGCTGCGCCAAGCCTGCAACCGCGCCAGCTGTGGGCCGGCCTGCAGCATGTCGCGAAATGACAGGAACGGCACCGCCCCGAGCTTGACATAGCCCTCGTCGAGCACCGCCTTGGAGTAGGCCAGAAAGCGCCGGTAGCCAGCCACGTCAATAGCATCCAAGGCATGGATCTGGCGCTCCAGTTCATCCTGGTCGTTGCCATAGTCAAAGCAGGTGCCATCTTCCCAGCACAGCCGATAGAACGGGCTGACGGGCAGTAGCTCGACATAATCGGCCATCGGCTTGCCGGCCAGGGTGAACAGCGCCTGGATCGCCGTGGGGTCGGTGATCACCGTGGGCCCGGCATCGAAAGTGAAACCCTGGTCGCGGTAGACGTAGGCGCGGCCACCGGGTTGGTCACGCTTTTCCAGCAGCGTCGTATTGACCCCGGCGGCTTGCAGGCGAATGGCCAGGGCCAGGCCGCCCAGGCCTGCGCCGATAACCAGTGCTGTTTTCGCTTGGCTCATTGTGGCTCCTCGAAGTGCCGGGGTGAGTGGCGCAGTGCCGCGCGCAGGGCTTGCCCGACCGGCACCGGCGGCTTGCCCGAGAGCAGCCGCAGGCGGTCGCGCCAGGTGCTTTGTCCAGCATAGAAACGGGCGATCAGCGCCTCTGGAAGCTGATAGAAACGCTGCAACACCTGCCAGCGCTGTTCAGGCCGACCGGCCAGGAACAGCATGCGATTGAGCAGGCGGTAGAAGCCTTGGTCATGCCAGCGATCACTCAGGTAGTGCTTGAGGTTGTGCGTCAGCTGGGCGGCCTCATCGAGCGGTTGGGTCGCTAACCAGTCGGCCAGGCGCACCGCTTCGGGTAGCGAATAACCGGTGGTGCAATGAAACAACCCGGCACGCAGGCCCGACAGCGGTTGATCGCCTTGCTCGGCCCACCAGCGGGGGAAGTCGCCGGCCAGGGTAATCGGCAGCACGCCCTGTTCTTCGCGCAGCACTTGCGCTACTGCCCAGCCGTGTGCCTGCAGGTAATCGGCAATGTTGGCCCGTAGCAGCTCGGGCGCGGGCGGGTCACGCTCGACGTAGTGAGTGTCTTCAACCAACAGGGTGTCGGCAGTGAACGGCAGGACATAGACGAATCGATAGCCCGCGCCCTGGGCCACGCGCGCATCCATCACTATCGGTTCCAGCAGGCCATGTGGCTGGCGTAGGCGCAGCACCTGGCCGAGAAACGCCTGCCGGGCCAAGATTCGCTGGCTGCTGGGCTGCGCGCCGCGACCGTCGATGACAATCCGCGCCTGCAATTGCTCGCCAGTGTCCAGGCGCACCTGGCTGGGCCCCAGCGCCTGGATCTGGCAGCCGGTACGCAGGGCCGGCCCGAGCACTGGCGTGATGATCTGGGCAAAGCGCTCGCTGGTGATGCTCGCATAGCCGCTTTGCAGCCTGCGGGACAGCTGTGGAAAGTGCACGTGATAGGCCGGCCAGCGCTTGACCACTAGCGGCTGCAGCCACTGTTGTTGCTGGTGGTCGAGGTCGTGCTGGTGAAACGACCAGGTATGGTTGCCGCCAAGGCTGTCTTGCTGTTCCAGGCACACTACATCCAGCTCGGGTCGCAGCTGACGCAGGCGCCAGGCGATCAGGCCATTGGCCAGGCCGCCGCCAGCCAGGATCAGGTCATGGCTCATAAAGGTGCCTGCGCCAATACAGGTTGCCCGGTACGCACGGCCGTCTCGATGATATCGGCAGCCAAGTCAACGCCGCCGGCCTGGGCCAGCTCGGCTTGCAGCGGCGCCAAGCCGGGCATCGGCTGCTCCAGCAGATGCGCCAAGGCTGCGGCAATCGCGCTGACCCCGGCCCGCCGTGACAGCGCCAGGCCCAAGTGGTGATAAACCACGCGCGCCGCCACCCCAGGTTGATCGAAGGCGATCGGTAATACCAGCAGCGGCGTCCCCGCCCCCAGCGCATCCATCACCGTGTTCAGCCCGCCATGACTGATCACCACGTCGGCGCGGCGCACCGCCCACTGCTGCGGGGCAAAATCAGTGACCACCGCAGCGCCCATTTGCAGCAAGCGCGCCTGTTGCGGCACATCGAGCCCGCCACAATGGGCGATCAGCAGTTGCACATCGAGCAGGCGACAGGCTCGGGCAATGCGCGCGAACAGGCCGAAGCGGTGACCTTGCAAGGTGCCCAAGCTGGCAAACACCACGGGTTTGCGCGGATCGAGCGGCCAAGCGCCAGGCGCCTGTGGTTCGCTGTTGCGCAATGGGCCGACGGCATGAAAATGCGCGGGCAAGGCCTGGCGCGGAAAGTCGAAGCCGGCCAGGGTCTGGCTGATCTGCGCCAAGGGCGAGAGGTAATCTTGCAAGCCCCCGCGCGTGGGCAAGCCGAGGCGCTGTGCGGCAGTTTCCAACACTTGGGTCAATGGCCGCATCAGCCAGTCATGCACATCGGTGCTGCCCTGATACAGCCGTTGGCTGCGTGGGTCGTGGGCGTACTTGAACGGCATGACCGGCAACGGCACCCCCTCTTCACGATTGATGGGCAAGGCGCAGGCAATCGATACCATGGGCAAGTGCAGCGCCTCGGCGACCAAGGCACCGGCCGGCTCCATCTGGTCACTGAGCACCGCGTCAATGCGCTGCTGCTGCAGCGCCGCCGGTAGCTGCGCGCAGAGCAGGGCGCTGGTTTCTGCCAACTGGCGGATCAGCCGGCGAAGACGCCAGGGGTTGCTGGGATTGGCGGCCAGCTGGAGCGCCTGATCGAGGCTACCGGCAGGCCGCTGGTCCAGGCCTACCGGGCAAAAGGCGATGCGCGCATCGTCGAGCCAGCGCTGGCTGTCGCACTGATGAAAAAACGTCACCTGGTGGCCGCGCTGCAGCAACGTCCCGGCCAGCGCTTGCAGCGCGTTGAAATGGCTAGGGTAGGGCGGCGCTACCACCGCGAAATGGCTCATGGCAGGTCCAGCTGGTTGCCCAGCAGCCGCGCCCGACGCAGCTCGAGCAGATTGCGCGATCCGGTACAGAAACAGGCAATGCGCAACTGGCGCAGGACAATATCGAAATGCTCCACCACCGCGTCGCTGGACTGGGTGGCAGCCATCAACACCCCGGCCGCCTGACCGACCAGGTCGGCGCCCAGGCGTATCGCCTTGGCCGCATCGATGCCATCACGAATGCCCCCAGAGGCGATCAGCGGCAGATTTGGCAAGGCTCGGCGTACAGCCAACAGGCACTGCGCCGTGGGGATGCCCCAATCGGCGAAGGCCATCGCCACGGCGCGATCGGCGTCGGTTTGCGCCCGGCGCGCCTCGACCGCAGCCCAACTGGTGCCGCCGGCGCCGGCCACATCGATCATGCGCACGCCGGCTTCGACCAGCGCGCGGGCCACCGTCGGCGAGATTCCGGCGCCGACCTCCTTGACGATCACCGGCACCGGCAACTCGCCAGTCAGCGCCGCGATCCGTGCCAGCACCCCGCGCCAGTCGCGGTCACCCTCTGGCTGCACCGCCTCCTGTAACGGATTGAGGTGGATGATCAGCGCGTCTGCTTGCAGGCTGTCGACGGCTCGGCGCGCCAGGTCCAGGCCATCTGCCTCACTCAACTGGGCGGCGCCCAGGTTGGCCAGCAACGGGATATCCGGCGCCAAGCGGCGCAGCTCGCCGGTCAGCCCTTGGTCATGCCCGGTACGCAAACTGACCCGTTGCGAGCCGACGCCCATGGCGATGCCCAGTGCTTGCGCGGCCTCGGCCAGGTGCTGATTGATAAAGCGGGCGCGCTCGGCACCACCGGTCATCGAGCTGATCAGCAATGGCGCGCGCAGGGCGATGCCCAGCAGCGAGCTGCTCAGGTCGACTTCGTCCAGGGCCAGTTCAGGCAGGGCGCAGTGCTCGAAGCGGATCGCCGAGAAGCCTGGATCCTGGCGTAACTGCGCCGGGTCAGGCGCCAGCACGATGTCCAGGTGGTCGTCCTTGCGTTGACTGAGGAAGCTTTTCTTCATGCTGGCTCCGGTGCCTGGGAATCATTGAAGGGCAAGCGGGGTCATTGCTTAAGGTTAAGTTGTACAACGTTAGCTGCTTTGTACAGCTAAGCTCAAAAAACGCTATAGCGTCAGGCCACGACTGCTGACAGTCGTTCCATTTCACCTGCGGCCCCTGGCGCCGCGCTGAGCAGAAGAGGCAAGGATGACGACCATCGCACCACCGCTCCCGGCCGCCGATACCGGCCTCACTGAGCATATCGCCGCCTTGCAGCGTGCGCTGCAGGCCCGGCTGGATGAACTGCTGCCGGCAGGCCAGGAACGTGACCTGCTGGCTGCCGCCATGCGCGAGAGCACCTTGGCCCCGGGCAAGCGCCTGCGACCGCTGATGCTCCTGCTCAGCGCCGAGGGCCTGGGGGCATGCCCACGCGCGGCACTGGAACTGGGCTGTGCGGTGGAAATGGTGCATGCCGCATCGTTGGTGCTGGATGACCTGCCGTGCATGGACGACGCGGCGCTCAGACGAGGTCGGCCTACGCTGCACTTGGCCTTTGGCGAAGACGTGGCGATCCTTGCCGCCATCGCCTTGCTCTCGCGCGCGTTCGGCCTGGTCGCAGGGATCGAAACCCTGCCGGCGGCGACGCGTACTCGCCTGGTGTCGATCCTCGCCGAAGCGATTGGTGCGCAAGGCTTGGTCAAAGGCCAGTTGCAGGACCTGCGCGAAGGCAGCCAGCCACGTAGCGCGCAGCAGATCGCCGAGACCAACCGGCTGAAGACCGGGGTGCTGTTTGCGGCGATCATGCAGATGGCGTGTGAGATTGCTGACTCACCGCAAGCGGTGCGTGAGGCCTTGCTGCATTTTGCCGGTGAGCTGGGGCAGGCGTTTCAGCTGTATGACGACCTGCGCGATCACGACCCTGGCACTGGCAAGGATCAGGGCAAGGATGCGGGTAAATCGACCCTGGTCGCCGTGTGCGGCGAGACCGCGACCCGCGAACGTTTGTTGGCGCATTTGCGCTGTGCCGAGCAGTGCCTTGACCAGGCGTTCATGGGCGAGCAGGCCCTGGCCAGCCTGGTGCGGCGGGTGTTTGGTTGTGTTGAAACAGGGCGAACTTGAGGGCCTGCTCCCGCGAAGGGCCGCTTTGCGGCCCCACTTTCAAAAGGTATAGGCAATCCCCGCCTGCACCGTGCGCGGCGCACCCGGGTAGACGTAGGTGTTGAACGCGCCTTCGTCATAGCCCTTGTTGAACAGGTTCTTCACATCCAGGTTCAGCCGCACATGCTCATTGAGCTGGTAGAAGCTCAACAGGTCGACCACGCTGTACTGCTCCATGGTGTAAGTCTGCGCCTGGGTCTGGCCGGCGCGATCATCGACGTATTTGACCCCCACGCCCAAGCCCAGGCCTTTGGCCAGACCATCCTGGAACTCATAGGTATTGAGCAGGCTGAAGCTGTTGCGCGGAATGTTGGCCAGGCGGGTGCCGGTGGACAGGCTGGTGTCCTTGGTGACCTCGGCATCGACATAGGCATAACCGCCAATCACCCGCCACTCAGGGGTGAGGTTGCCGGCGACATTGATGTCCAGGCCACGGCTGCGCACTTCGCCTGCGGCAATCTTGTAGGCATCATCCTGCGGGTCGTTGGCCAGCACGTTCTGTTTGACGATGTGGTACACCGCCGCATCGATGCTCAGTTGTTGGTCCAGGGCCTGCCACTTGACGCCCAACTCATACGACTTGCCTTTCTCCGGGTCGAAACCATCACCCTGGCGGCTGGCACCGCTGTTGGGCTTGAACGAGCGTGCGGTGTTGGCGTACACGGCAAGGCTGTCGGTCAGGTCATAGATCACGCCAAAACGCGGCGTCACTGCGTTGTCTGCCGCTTGCCAGCCCTGGGTGTTGGGCAGGTAGTTGTCGTAGTCGTGCTCGAAACGCTCCAGACGCACCCCGGCCAACAGCTTCAGGCGCTCGGTTAGCGCTACTTGGTCCTGGATGAACGCCGCCCAGGTCTTGAGGTGTTCCTGATCATGAGTGGTGGTGCGGCTCAGTGCCGGGCGGGGCTGGCCCAATACCGGGTCGAACAGGTCGATCGGGTAGGCACCGGCACCTGCGGCCGAGCGTTGGATGATCGACTGGTAGTGGTAATCCTCGTACTCGATGCCAGTCAGCAGGGTGTGGGCAAAACCTGCGGTGTCGAAATGGCCGGTGAGGTTGAGCTGGTAGTCGCGGTCACTCCATTGCAGTTTGCGGTAGTTGAAGTTGCGCCCCAGGGTGTGCCCATCGGCCTGCAAGGCATTGGCTTCGACGGCATTGCCTTCGAGGGTGCCGTCCAGCCACTGCATGCCGCCGGCCAGGGTCCAGTTGTCGTTGAGCAGATGCTCGAAGCGCAGCTGGGCCATGTTGTTGTCGTTGTGCAGCAGGTTGTCGCTGCCTGTCTCCCAGATGTTGGTATCACGCGAGGCGCTGCCGCGCTGGGTCGGATAGCGGGTCAGCCCGCGGTCGAGCGGGTGGTTGTTGCGCATGAAATCGCCCTCGAAGACGATCTTGGTGCTATCGCTGACTTGCCAGCTCAGCACCGGTGCAACGTCATAGCGCTCGCTGTCGACATCATCACGGAAACTTTCACCGCCCTCGCCAAGCACGTTGAGCCGGTAGGCCAGGCGGCCGTCCTCGCTCAGTGGCCCGCTGGCATCGAGGGTGGCGCGCTGCATGCCTTGGTCGTCGACCTGGCTGCCCAGGGTCACTCTGGGCTCGGCCAATGGTTGCTTGCTGACCACGTTGAAGGTGCCGCCAGGGTCGCCCCGACCGTACAGGCTGGTGGCCGGACCACGGATCACTTCCAGCCGTTCGACGGTAATGGCATCGGGCGCGTTCGGGTAGCCGCGGTTGATCGGGAAGCCGTTGCGGTAGTACTCACCGGTGGTGAAGCCGCGCACGGTCACGGTGGTCAGGCCCTGGCCACCGAAATTGTTTGCCCGACCGACGCCGCCGGCGTAGTCCAGGGCATCCTGCAAGCGGGTGGCTGCGGTGTCTTCAAGGACATCGCGGGGCACCACGCTGATCGACTGCGGCGTCTCATGCAGCGCGGTGTCGGTGCGCGTCGCACTCGCCGAGCGCGTGGCCCGGTAGCCAACCACCGGCCCATCGGCACGTTCGCGCTCGCTGGCCGCATCGATATTGACCGCTTGCAGCTCAACCGGCTGGGCGGCTGACGATTCTGCCAGGACCGCTGGGGAGACTGCGTTGAGAAGGCAGAGTGAAACGAACGCACGACGCATGGACGATACGATCCTTGGGGGTGGGAGAGGGCTCGGATCATATCTGGTAGCAATTATCATTTACAGTGGTATTTGGTGTACCGTCGTACCAAAATTCCGCGTCCGGTCACATAGCAAATATCAAATGAGACAAAATGGGCTCAATGCAGCCGCACAGGCCCCTGGACGATGTGTCCAGGGGCCTGTGCGGCTGCTTGTGCAGGCTTGGGTTGTGCTTGGTGGTGCGGGGGCTCGCCTCGCGATGAGGTCCGCGCTGACAGCGCAGCAATCAGTGCGGCGCGCGCACGATGGTCTTGAGCAGGTCTTCCGGGCTGATATGCCCAACCACCTGCGCCACACCACTGCCTGGGGTCGGCAGATCGATGATGTGCGACTTCATCTTGCCTACCACATGCATCTCGCAGGGCTTGCAGTCGAACTTCAGGGTCAGCACTTCATCGCCCTGAATCAGCTGCATCGGTGCCACCTTGGTACGCACGCCAGTCACGCCCTTGGCCTGCTTGGGGCACAAGTTGAAGGAGAAGCGCAGGCAGTGCTTGGTGATCATCACCGGAACTTCGCCGTGTTCCTCGTGGGCCTCGTACGCCGCGTCGATCAATTGCACGCCATGGCGATGGTAGAAGTCGCGGGCCTTCTGGTTGTAGACGTTGGCCAAGAACGACAGGTGCGACTCCGGATACACCGGCGGCGGAGTGGTCTCGGCTTTACGCCCGCCACGAGGGTGAGCCTTGACCCGTGCTGCGGTTAGCGCCTCGATCGCCTCGCGGCGCAGGGCCTTGAGCTGCGAGTTGGGGATGAAGAACGCCTGCGGCGCATTCAGCTCGATGGCAGTGGCGTGGTACTGGGTGGTACCCAGCTGGCCGAGCAGGTCATGCAATTGCTCTAGTGCCTGCTGCGGCTTGTTGGCCTCGCCAAACGGGCCATCCAGGGCAACGCTGACGCTGACGCCTTCCTCACTGGTCGCGTTCAGCTCCAGGCGCGCTTGGCGCAGCTGTGCTTTCCACGCCACGCCCACGCGGCGCTCAGCGGAGGTGCGCTGCAGCGCCAGTTGCCAGTTGTGATCGAGGTTGCGCGACAGCGGATGATTCGGGCGCAGGCGGTGCATGCCGTCAGGCATCTCGTTGGGCTCGACGCGGTAGCGGTAACGCTTCTGGCCATCTTCCTCGAACTCGCCCTTGGGCTCGGCGATGTTGGCCCGGAAGCCCACCACTTCGCGCTTGACCAGCACATTGAGGCCATCGCCATTGCTCAGCGGCACTTCAGTGACCACTTGCAGGTCGCGCTTGCCGACCTTTTCCACCACGCCCACGTGCAGGCCGGTGAAGGTAGGCGAGTCGAAGGCACCGATATCGATTTTGCGTTCGCTGACGAAATAGTCGGTGCTGCCGCGGTGGAAGGTCTTGTCCGGATCGGGCAGGAAGAAGTGCTCGGTGCGGCCGCTGGAGGCGCGGGCCAGGGCCGGGCGGTCCTCCAGGATCGCATCGAGCTCCTTGCGGTAGTGAGCGGTGATGTTCTTGACGTAGGCCATGTCCTTGTAGCGGCCCTCGATCTTGAACGAGCGCACGCCCGCGTCGACCAGGTCGCGCAGGTTGGCGGTCTGGTTGTTGTCCTTCATCGACAGCAGGTGCTTCTCGAACGCCACTACCCGGCCCTGATCATCCTTGAGGGTGTAGGGCAGGCGGCAGGCTTGCGAGCAATCGCCACGGTTGGCGCTGCGCCCGGTCTGGGCGTGGGAGATGTTGCACTGGCCGGAGAAGGCCACGCACAGGGCGCCATGGATGAAGAACTCAATGGCTGCATCGGTTTCGCTGGCGATGGTGCGGATTTCTTGCAGGTTCAGCTCACGGGCCAGAACCAGCTGGGAGAAACCGGCCTGGTCGAGAAACTTGGCCCGCGCCAGGGTGCGGATGTCGGTCTGGGTGCTGGCGTGCAGCTCGATCGGCGGGATGTCCAGCTCCATCACCCCCAGATCCTGGACGATCAACGCATCGACCCCGGCGTCGTACAGCTGATGGATCAGCTTGCGCGCAGGTTCCAGTTCGTTGTCGTGAAGGATGGTGTTGATGGTAGTGAACACCCGCGCATGGTAACGCCGGGCGAACTCCACCAGCTCGGCGATCTCGCCGACTTCATTGCAGGCATTGTGGCGCGCGCCGAAGCTAGGGCCGCCAATGTAGATGGCATCAGCGCCGTGCAGGATGGCCTCGCGGGCAATCGCCACGTCGCGGGCAGGGCTGAGCAGTTCCAGGTGATTCTTTGGCAGGGACATGTCGTTATATTTTCGGGCTGTCACGGTTTAGGCGCGCATTGTAGCGGTGAAATGGCTTGGCGGCACCCTTGGGCTGCCCGGTGGGGCACTGTGACCGGCCCTGTTGTGGGAAAGGTCTGTCGCTGCAATGGCTACCGGCTGTATTCAGCGGCTGGCGCTGTGCGCGACTCAATATCGATCGCTGTCGGCCATTGAACCTTTGGGGCGATGCAGTGAATCGGGCTCAACTGCGAATCATCGTTCCAGTCTCGGGGTGGGTGGACGAACTCGGGCAGGGCCTGGGGGCCTTGTTGCATGAACAACTGAGCAAGTGCCCAGTACTGCTTTCCTAGCTCGATATCGTGGGTGAAGAACAGGCGGTCGATTACCTCTTCAGTGCCGGGCTTGATCACCGAAATCACGACGTTTTCGATTAGACCGCCATTGCCCATCGGTGCGTATACGCTGCAGGCTTCGGCGATCAGGTCATCCCAGTCGTAGACAACTGGGCGGATACCCCAGCGTTGGCGGCTGAATAGGTGGAGTCGGTCAAAGTGGTATTGGTAGAAATAGACTTTGCGGCGTAGCCGGTTGAAGCGGATAGGTTCGTCGCGGGGGAGTTCAATATCCATGCGTATGGTGGGGATGACAGCCCAAAACGTTGTGATTACGAAAAATAATCCAACCAAAATGAGAGTGAGGCCAACCTCTCGCCAGGCTGTTATTGTCATATAGGTTAAAGTCAACGCTATGATGCTGATAACGGCTACGGAAATTCCTCCTCCGAAAATACCTACGCCCCGGTGTCTTAATGTTGACCTTGGTAGTTCGAAGTAGGTGTGGCAGATATGGTTTGGGGGTGTTTTCAAACTCCCTGACCGGGAGCACTGCTCTGGCTTGTCGTTAGGTTTGCTTAAATCATATTTCCAGCCAGGTGCACGGCGCGACAGGGTTGGTGCGTGGTTTTTCACTCGACGTCCTTCCTAAGAATGGTGTGGACTATATGTGTGATTCACCCAGCGCACGGCGCGCTGCGTGATTCGAGGTCTATCTCTTCTGGCCAATGAACTTTAGGGGCAATGCACCGAATAGGGCTTAACTGCGAATCATCGTTCCAGTCTCGGGGTGGGTGGACGAACTCGGGCAGGGCCTGGGGGCCTTGTTGCATGAACAACTGGGCCAGTGCCCAGTACTGCTTTCCTTGCTCGATATCGTGGGTGAAGAACAGGCGGTCGATTACCTCTTCGGTGCCGGGCTTGATCACCGAAATCACGACGTTTTCGATTAGACCGCCATTACCCATCGGTGCGTATACGCTGCAGGCTTCGGCGACCAGGTCATCCCAGTCGTAGACAACCGGGCGTACACCCCAGCGTTGGCGGCTGAATAGGTGGAGTCGGTCAAAGTGGTATTGGTAGAAATAGACTTTGCGCCGTAGCCGGTTGAAGCGGATGGGTTCGTCGCGGGGGAGTTGAATGTCCATTCGTATGGTGGGGATAATTGGCCAGTAAAGGATGGCGCCGCCTCCAATAAATATGAGAGCGAAGCCTGGTTCGAATGTGTCCATAAGGAGAATATAAGCGATGAATAACAATGTGGCTGTGAGGTAGAGAAGCATGAAGCTACCGCCAATAATCCCTATACCTCTCATTCTCAATGTTGATCTGGGTAGCTCGAGATAGACGAGGTTGACATGGTTGGGTGAGAGCTTTAAAGCATCTGTATCAATGCGCAAAGTTGGAGTTTCATTGGGTCTAGGTAGGTCGTACTTCCATCCTAGAGGGCGACGAGGGTGGTATTTTTTTGGGCTGTTCATGAGTTTTTTTGCTCTAAAACTATTTCTGCGTATGCGTCAGAAATTGCACGGTCGGGCCAATAGATCACGGACAGGGTTGCAGCTAAGATGTTGTGCTTGCCGAGATCGGGGTTAAGTTCGATGCTGCCGCTGAGGTCTTCATGATAGAAATACCCGCTTTTTGCAGTGCCGGCTTGGTGTCTCATTTTATTCACCACGATGCTGTCTTTTTTGTAATCAGGGAATTTTGGAAGTTGGGAGGCTTGCAGCGAAGCCTGTCTCAAGGCAGTCGTAGGGTGCGGTAAAGGATGAAGTTTACCACTGATAATAGTTTCTCCCCCCGTGTAGTCGGGCGAGAGGCCGTCTCCGTGGCGATGCACAGTGAGCGTCCAGTGATAGGCGGACCTAGTCTCGTCAAAGCCAGGTAAAATGATTCTGAATTTGATATGCCGCTGTGTAGCTAAACTTGCCAATCCTCCAATTTTCGAACTTATTGTTGGATCTGCTCTTAGGGTTTTGAACTCCAGGTGAGTGAGGAGTCCTAGCGTGGCCGCATTGAGTTCAGCAAAAGCGATGTCGGCATGCTCGGGTCTATTCCAGTGAATGACGGGAGTCTCGTTGGCTTTACCGAAATAACATCGTTTGGCCCAACGCTCTAAGGGTGTTGATTCAAGTTGCTCTGCCCATTTTTTCAAATTGTACGCGCTAATCGAAAGAATGATGGCGATGCCCAATGGGCCATAAAGCACTGGATGGAATATGGCAAAAATGGAAAGGCTCACGCCGATAGCGGATGCTCCGCTTGCTAGTGAATACGAGAGCCATGCACGGGTGTCCCCTTTAGCAAAAGTGCGTTTAACTGCCAGACTCGTTTGAGCTGCATCCAAAACGCCCGTCACCGCACTTATCATCGCGCCCACTCTAACCAATGAATGGCCCACCGCTACCCCCGAGCTTGCACCTGACGCCCCGGCCGCCGC
>NZ_JBICKL010000078.1:0-8909 GCF_043104195.1 Pseudomonas sp. xss_2 | reverse complement strand
GCGCGAACTCGCTGCTGCCGGTCGGCCGGTAGCGCACCGCCACACCGGTCTCCTTGGTATCGGCGACGTCGTCCAGGCGCAGCAGGATGACCCCCGCCCCATCACTGATGGTGGACAGCCGCCAGGGTCTGCCCTCGCGGCTGGAACGCACATAGCTGAGGATCAGCTTGTGGCCTTCGGCCGAACAGACCTCCATGGGCAGGGCCGGCTGGCCGGCTTCGAGCTGCTGGAGAATCTCCACCAAGCCACTGCGGTGGGCCACCTTGTAGCGCTGCAACCCTTGGCTGGCGAGCAGCGGGTACAGGTGGAAGCTGGCGAGCTTCTGCTCCTTCATGGTCCGGCGCAGCAGCCCGGTCACTGGGTCAGTGATCTCGCCTGTCAGGCAGAAGGTCTCGCCGGTGTGCAGGGAGACGATCTCGAAGGTGTTTGCGCTGACGGGGTCGGTGTGGTAGTCCACCTGCGACAGTTGCAGGTTCCAGCCTTTGCCATAGCCCGAATCGGTGCTGTTGAGCGGGCTGAAGAACAAACCCAGGGGCAGGGCGGGGCCTTGCAGGTCGTTGGCCCGCACTTCGGGGATGCGGATCGAGACGGTGTACTGGCCGGTACGCGGGTCGACGCCGCTGGTGAGGAAGCTCATGAAGCTGAAGGCGTTGGAGTGCACGGCGGTCGATGCGGTCATGGGTAACCTCCGCAAAATGGTGCTCTATGGAAGTAGGGTAAGCTAGTAATTCGGGTAAATAATTACGTAGTCAATTGCCTTAGGGCTGTTTGAGCTGCGGCCGGTCAGTATCACGCCTGGTGCAACAATGTTGTCCGATTCAGGGTCGGCGGATTTTCCCCAAAGGTCAGATATTTTTATCCAGCCTGTTGAAGAGCCTGATACCGCAATTTCGATCTCGTAAGGTGCGTGGCTAGCATTGTAAGGTGTCATTTTTATCCTTGTCGAAGCGGGGGCGTTGTCAATTTTGAAGAGGTGTAGAGGCATCCACCAGATTCCGTATTCTCCTCGCTTATTTAAAGGGGCTGTGATAGTATATTCTCTGTCATTGTCAGTGAGTGTTATCATTCCTCCGTAAGACGTTGATGCTTTTTTTGTTATGTCCGTTGAGTGATTTTGAAGGGGCGGCATGAATCGATTGTCGCTCATGTTATATGTCCTTTATAGTACAGTCCAGTTCGGCGCCGCGATGAGCGCTGAGGTTGTTTTTAAACCTCACATCTAGGGTAAGACTATTTCCATAGTGGTCATGGAGCTCAAGTTCTATAGGCTTTTGTGCTTTTTCTGCCGGTCCTCGATCTCCGTATTTAACGTCAAAGACGCGATGATTACTTATCGCGATCGTATTGGCGTCAAGTGGTGGGGTGGGCACTGTCCAGTGTTTTTCCCTGAACATATAAAAAATATTATCATTACCACTATTTTTCAGCGTCTCTACGTCAAAGGTCACATTCGTTTGAGCGCTACCGCCTATAATAACTCCGGTGTAACTTACGAAGCGAACATGAAAGGCATCCTCCTCCCACTTGATCAATGTCCGTGGTGCATCTTTTATGGTGTATGAAAGAATTTCTCCAGAGCCAAGGCGGAAGATCCAGTATTCAATTGTTTCGAAATTGTAGTCATAGCGTGCGGGGTCTCCTTCATCTGTTTTGTCGAAACCATCTATTTCTTTCCGTTCTACAGTATATGTAGGTTTATACGAGAGGGGCGTGATTGCGGCTGTATTTGCTCGAGCGCTGCCATTGCTGTAATGCCAGAATCCAAACTTGTCCCGCACCCCGGCATAAAAAGTCCGCTTAGTATCCCTCGGCGCCAGGCAGTGAACGTAGTAGTTCACTTTGTGTGCCTGATCGGGCTCTGCCTGGGTAGGCATATTCGGGACTGCGAGTCTGTATCTGTTACGGACTTTGGCCACTGCCCAGTAAATGGCCGTGTCGTTCAGGATAGGCTCTGGGGTAGCGTCCAAGATTGCCAGTGGCTGATGGCTGTCAAGCTCGAACAGCGTCAACGTCTTGAGTTCGCCAGGATCAAGGGCGCCGGGATCTTGAGCGCCGATCTCGGTAGACAACTCCACTGACAGGTGAAGTTGCTGCTTGCCGTTGTTGTACATCCAAGGGAGTATCGACGACGACGCGTTGAAATTCTCTGTGCTCAATGCAAATGACTTGAGGCTGCGCCAGTGGTTATCTTCACCTGCATCTTCACAGTCCGGCGCACCGAGGCTGACGGAAAGGCTGTCAGTGAGGGTGATGCCGTTAAGGTTCAGTGCGCAGCCGACCTTGCCCCTAGTGCCTTGCGGCGCGCGGCCTGCCTGGTAAAGGCCGGTACCTGGGTCGATGGTCCCGCTTGCATCTGTGCTCCAGTGTCGCTGTGCAGATGGCAGCAGCAATGGGTCTGCCATAAATTGCACTACGGCACCTTCGCTCAGTGCCTGGCTAAGCGAGGGTCCAAACGCTACCGAACCCAGGTCAGCGCTTTGGTGGGGATGGTCGCTCATCGCATGTACTCCGCTGATTAAACAGGTGTGCCCGATTGGCCCGTGCAACAGGGTCGTGGCGGGCGGTTAAGCCACTATTCTGAGTTCGATATTCCTGAGCTTGACGAGCGTTTCCTCTGCCAACTTGATCTCCACACAAAACCTGACAGTCCCGCTTATCCCGAAAATCATGAAGAACGCATCGCTGTCGAATTTCGCTTGAACGGATAGCGCCTTGGCCTGATCATCGGTGACGTACCCTTCGTGCAGGACCATGCTATAGCCGCTCTCCGCGATCGCGCTTATCGTGAAGCGCTGATTTGCGGCCATAAAGGGCCAGCCGTGCACATTGAAGATGAGCTCGTTCCCTGCGCGGGCTTTGGAAAGCTCGGATCTACCAATGGCCGATTCGCATTCGAGATAGGGTAATGAGTCGAGGCTCAGAGGTTCTACCGTCAGCTCAATGACGTCTGAATTGGCCGAGAGTCCAACCGGGTCAACGTGGGTGTAGAAACACTTGAGCGTTTTGCCCAGCAGCATTGCCGATTTCGAACGATCAAAGGCGAAATGGAAATCATCGTTTTCGCGGGTCCAGCACGTAATTGTCAGCAGCGTCTTGGCAGGCACGGTGGCGGTGTTCTGGACATATACCGTGACCGTACCTTTGAGCAGTGGCGCGGCGCCGGCTATGACAAAACGCCCGCCAGTGCGCAGATCGACGGCAAATACCTCTGATTTGCTTCCCTGCAGGCTGAGCGGTGGCAGTGTCTGTTTTTCGGCGACAGTGAATGTGAACTCATGGCTTGCCAGCGCCATGCGGGGCCGAGCGAACTGGTAAGACAGCGTTACTCTTTCGCCGATGTTCTGCAGGAGGAATTCTTCAGTGAGATGGATGCGCTCAGATTTATCTGGCTTGCCGGCCCACCAAGCCACGATCGATGTGGCACCGTCGGCAAAGAGTAGCGACTCATCTTCTTCGAGTTGCCCCTCAGGGGCAGGAATGGTCACCCACGCCCCCTCCGGAGAGGGGTATACCAGCCCGCCCGATTCGCCTTCGACGGCAGGGGCGGGCAGCAACGGCTTGGGGGACGGGTCATTGTCGACGATGAGAAACGTTTGCTTGGCGGAAACAAACGGCTCTTCGCCTTCTGTGCCAAAGGTGTAGTAGGTATGAATCGCAAAGCCGCTCAAGGGTTCGAGTAGCGTGCGCGGAAGCTGGAACTCGAACGGCGTCTCATCCAGTTCCGAGACAGGGACCGAGAGGCTGAATTCTTCAGTGATCGACTCCTGGCCATCAAAGCCTTGCCAGTACACGATCAATGTGTCGTCTTTGTTCATGCCTGAATGGGGGAGCACGTACACCATTGCATCGTTTTTGAAGGCATGCAGGTCTATGAGCTGATCATGGGATTGCTTGGCATGCACAACCGTGCCCGGCAGGGTCGGGTCTTCGGACTCGAGAATCTGCAGGGACAGGGGCGCCGAACTCAGTGCCTCGCCATGGCGGGCATACTGGTAGAAAACCTCTACCTTGGCACCGGCATTCGCCAGCAGCCAGTAGCCGGCCAGCCTGAATTCAAGCTTGCCGGCGGAGAGGTCGGTTGCGCTCAACTTTTTGGCCAGGGGACGTACGGATGCCTTGCCGTTCATGTGCAGAAAGACGTCCGTCCCCCGGGTAAAGTCGTTCGTCAGGTAGATCGTCACCTTGGCGCCTTCGATAACGGGCTCCAGCTTGCCGTCTACCACCCCGGCTATCTGCGGGGCATCAAGGTGGGGCGGCGGTGAGTCGGCCTTTTCCAGTACCTCGAAGGTCTGCACGGCGGAGCGTTGCTCGCTGCCACTGACCGGTTTGACGCTGAAGGTCAACTGAGCGCCGATGTTCAGCGCTTCATCGAGCGTGGCCTTGTTGAGCAACTTGGTGATCGTTACCCCGAGATCGTCCTTGTCAACGATGTGGGTGATGTTGAACGGTGTGGCCAGTTGATCCAGGCGTGCCCAGCTGATGGTGAGTTGGTCGCCTTCGGCCTTGCCCTGGTACTCGGGGATCACCAGCAGTGCATTATCGCTGAAGCTGTCCGTTTCGATGACCAGGGCATGGGACTGCTTCACGTGGACCCGTGAGGTCTCGATCGCGGCAGGGTGCTGCAGTACATCCAGTTGCAGCACGCGGCTGTTGAGTGCTTCATCTTTGCGTCCGTACTGGTAGCGCAAACTGAGCGTCTTGCCGACACTGCTGTCGAGCAGTGCCTTGCCAAGCGTGAATGTCAGCGTGCCTTTTTGAACATCGGCATGGATGAGCTTTTTCCATTGCGGCGCGGTCATCTCGACCAGGTAGGGATGGAACAGTACTTCGTCATCTACGGCCATGCCCTCGTAACCAGGGAGGGTGACCTCAATGCCCTGGGGCAACGGATAGATGACCCCCTGCAGAGGTGTTTCCAGTTGTGGGGGTTCCAGATAAGGCAAAGGGTTGGGATTCTGTTCCTGCACTGTCAATAGTTGCGGCGCGGTCATGCGGTCGGGGCTATCGTCCCTGCTGATGGTCAGGAACAATTGGGTGGGGTCGGCCCCAATCACGTCCTCCAACATTTCACGAGGCACTTCGGTCATCAGCGGCAGGGTCGCATCGTCGGTGTCCACGTCGATCGCGGGCAGTGTTTTATTGCCCCAGGAAACCGTCAGCTTGTCGCCCCTGGCTCGATCAGGGTAGGGCAGCAGGGTCAGAATGCCCGGTCCTGAAAAGGTGCCCAGGTCCACGACCATGCCGTGAGCGTGTTTGAAATGCACCAGCACGCCATCGAGCCTCACCGGGGCGCGGTAAACGCGAGCTTGCAGCGCTTTAGCGCTCAGGGCCCGTCCCTGGCGAGCGATCTGGTACGACAGCGTGACGGTCTGGCCCAGATGTGGTTCGAGGAAGGTTTCCGGTATAATCATCACGACTTCCTGGTCGTCGAGGTCGCCTCGCTCGATAGATTTGTCCAGCACTAAAGTGGTCGTTTCGCTGCTGACCAGCAACAGCACGTCATCCCGTTCCTTGGCGTGAGTCTGATCGAGCGCAATCGTCACCTCCAGGCCACCTGGCCTGGCAGGTAGCTGCGTAGCGATTTGACCGTCGACCCGCACGGGCCCAAGTTTTTCCACTTTGGAAGGGGCGTCGTGCACCACCTTGAAAACCTGTGATGGATAATCACGGGGTGCTACATTTTTCCTGTGCCTGCGCAGGTGCAGGCGCAACAGTTGGCCCTGTGCCGCCAGTAGATGATCGCGTTTGAGGGTAAAGAGTATTGGCCCGCCGATATCTTCGGCTTGCACCCTATGACTGGGAGACAACCCCGGCCGTTCCTTGCCATCCTCCCCGCGGCTAACAACCTGGAGGTCGTCCAGTACCTGTATATCCTCATATTGACGTGTGATCAGGGTCGCATGTTTGGAGTGCACCGCCAGGTCGATCACCCGGTCATGTGCCTGGTCGATATGGACCAGTGGATAGCCCCCAAGCAGTTGCTCAACCACCTGGACTTCCAGGATCTCGCTGCTGAGTAGCTGCTGCTTGCGGGCGAACTGGTAGCTCAGCGTGATCGGCCAGCCAGCGTTGTCTTGCAACCAGATGACCGGCAGGATGAACTCGATATTGCCTGCCGTCACGTCGTCGGCATTCACGCGGTGGCTTTGTATCAATGGGTAGGCACCCTCGGCATAGCAAACGAGCTCGTCACCTTCGGCCATCAGCATAGATTTGACGGTGAGAAGGACAGGTTTATCTGGGGGTAGAGGCTCACTCAGCCCCGAGGGCTCGGGCAGTCGATCGGGCAGGGACGTGGCTTGTTCAAGAATGCGGAAGTTGCTGCTTTGCGAGCCGACCGGCAGTGCACCTCCAGCTTCCACGGTGTAACGCAGGGAAACCTGTTTGTTCTTGCCCGCCTCCAGTACAGCACGCGGGATGCTGAAGCGGATGGGCGAGCCCACATCCTCTTTGCTGATCGTGTGAGGGTAAAAGGTTTCCCCCTCGTCCACGCTCCAGACCATCTTCACCACCTGGGCTTCGGCCATACCCTGGAACGGCAGCACCACCAGGGTGGCGGAGCCCTTGAATGCGTCCAGTTCGACCACTCGATCATGGGCCTGCTGGAACAGTACATGGGATATCTCGATGGCGTCCTGAAACTGCTTTACAGTCACACGGCGTTTCTCGGAGCTCAACGCCAGGCCCTGGCGCCCGAACTGGTAGAACATCTCCAGGTAATCACCGGTATTGGCCCGCAACAGCTCGCCGCTGATCTTGAACTTCAGGTCCTTGCTGCCCAGGTCGTCCATGTCGATACGTTTGAACTGCGGCGCGGTCGGTCCTCGGCCATCGGCGTGGAAATACACTTCGTCGGCCAATTTAATGTTCGGGTAGGCTGGCACGAGGACGACCTTGCCCTGCGGGTCGGGCACGACGATCAAGTCTGATGCATCTTCACCCTCGATTCTCGCCTCGGGCAGGCGGGGTTTTGAAGCTCCAGCGCCTGCCGCGATCGTCAGGTGCTGCTGTCTGAATGTTCGCTCGGTGCCGCCTTTGGGGGTAACGCAGAAGTGCGTCGTTGCGCTGCGCTCGCCGGGAAATTCCGTACGCGCCAGGGAAAACTTCAACGGAAACCCCACTTCCTCCGGCGTGACGGTGTGCTCCATCGTCATCATCGGCTGCAACTTGGGGTCGTCCAGCGTCCAATACACCACTACATGATCGTCGGCCGCCATGTCGTCGTAGGGAGGCACCAGCAGCACACCGTCCGTGCGGAACTGAGTCGTGTCGATGTGCCGGTCGTGGGACTGCTTGAAGTGCACCACCGAAGCATCTTTCGGGTTGTATTCGGTGACTTTGAGTTCGAGTACTTCCGAGCTCAGCCCACGTCCAGGGCCGGCGAACTGATACCACAGCTGGATGCATTCGTTGAGGTTGAGCTCGAGCAGCGCCTGATTGATCAGGAAAGTGAATTCGTCTTCACCTTCTTGGCTTTCGTCCAGCCTGAGCCAGTCAGGGAGCGGGTCATGGTTTTTTGTATTGACAAACAGCAGCAGCTCGTCGTTGGTCTGCATCTCGTCAGGTTTTTTGATGTAGGCCTGCACGCCGCCTGGGACGGGTTGTATTTCGTCCTTGTTGGCACCTTCGATGCGGATGGGGCCCAGCCTTGGGGAGGGGGCGCTGTCTTGCTCGAGGATGGTGAAAGTCTGCGTTTTCGAATTTCTCTCTATCCCGGCCACAACTGCGAATTTAAGGGAGGCGGTTTCGCCCTTCACTTTCTCCAGTTCCGCACGGGGCAGTTGGAACTGAAGCACCCTGTTCACGTTTGTTTCCGTGACCGTTTCTCTCATAGGGTCCGCGCTGGCGAAATCCACCCACACTTCATCCCCAGGTGTCATCCTGTCATAGGGCAGCACGATCAACGTCGCATCCCCCGAGAATGTCGACAGGTCAACGACAAGGTTATGCGACTGCTTGAAGTGAACGACGGAATCTTCGACGGCCTCGGGGAAGCCTGCATCGCCTCCGTCGCTGAACGGCTGTGGATGGTCGTTCGGCTCTTGAACGTTCATGTACGGGCTCCCTCATCGGCAAAAAGTGCTGCATGCGGATGGGGAAATTGTCAGGCGCAGTGTTGTTGAGCCACAACTAGCAAAAATGCCAGGTGTGGCTGGCGCGATGCGGCGTTAGCCTTTGCGCAATTGCTGCTGTTCAACGGGGCGGCAAATCACCCAGGTGGGCCAATACCATGACCGCATCGACTGCCGTGCACTCCAACGCCTTCAGCTTCATGAGCTTTCTCACCAGCGGCGTCGACCCGCGTACCGGGCAGTACACCGTGTCGATCCGTTTCCCCGAAGTCCCGGCCAACGACCTGCAAGGCCCTGCCTTGCCCCTGGGCCTCTTCTTCAGCCCGCTCAACAGCACCGATTCGGGTTATGGCAAAGGTTGGAACCTGCAACTGTCGCAGGTGGACTACCACATCGACCCCGTCAGCAATAAAACCTTCGAGATCGTCTCTCTGCACACCGGCGAGACCTTCTGCCTGACAGGCGAGATCCCTGACCCGGTGACCGGCTTGCGGCGCCTGACCATGAAAGAGCAGAAGCTCGCCAGCTTCCACCTGTACCCGCTGCTCGCCAGCCAAGGACTGCAGCGTTACAAGGTGGCGCACCGCAGTGGCCTGGTAGAGATTCTCCAGCAGGTCGAAACCGGCAAGCCGGCCCTGCCCGTGGAGGTCTATTCGGCCGAAGGCCACAAGCTGATCCTCAGCTATGTGCGTTCCAGCCGCGAGGGCAGACCCTGGCGGCTGCACACCATCACTGATGCCGCGGGGGTCATCCTGCTGCGCCTGGACGACTTCGCCGATACCAAGGAGACCGGTGTGAAGGTACGCTACCGGCCGACCAGCAGCAGCGAGCTCGCGC